>JBBQCK010000390.1:0-3745 GCA_038318605.1 Tepidisphaerales bacterium
CCCCTCATTGACGACCCAAAAGGGCTGGCCGGCCAGCTCGAGCAATTGCGTCGATCCGTAATATGACCGCGTTGCGTGCGCCATTAGAAACTTCTGGTCGTCCGACATGCGGCTGGCGGCGAGTTCCTTGTCGTTGGCAGAGGCTTCGGCCCGCAGCGCATCGGCGCGATTCAGTGCCTCGTCGAGCACGTCATTGAGGTTGGCAAAATGCCGAGTGTAGAGATAGCGCATCTCGAGGCGCGTCGTCACCACGCCATCGAGGTAGCACCCCAGCGCGATGACCAGTTCGCATCGCCTTCCGGCCGGCACTTCAAAGCCCACGCCCGGACATGAGCCGAGCAGATGCACAGGATTATTCGGATCGGCGATGCCGTCGTTTGGGCTCCAGCGCATGAACGCAAAGAGCGCGGGTTTGTTCGCGGGGGAGGCGGATGTCGTGGTGCTGGCCGGCTTCGTGGCAGGCGCGGATGACGGTGGGGTTTTGCCGGCCGGAGTGGTGTCGAGCAGCTCGGCGGCGACACCCATGTGGTTTTTCATCGCAAAGCCGATGCGCTGGTTCGCACCATGTAATCCTTCGTCGATGATGCGCACACCGGATTCGTGGAAACCCAGCGAGAAAAAGCCCGTCTTGGTTTCCTGGCCTTTGGTGTTGTCGATAATCAACCGCGCCGTCACCGCAGGTAGAAGCGCTTTGCGCAGCTCACTGGCGGCCGCGGTTTGCGGGTCGGGAATCTCACCAAACGGCGTGTATACGTCGAACTGGAAATCGGGCGTGGTCCAGCGATCGGTGGACCATTGGTAATCGCGCTGAATCTGGTTCGCAGCATAGGCTGTGACGCGTGGGCGTTTCTTGTCGGCGTCGGGGTCAGCCAGATCGGGGTCTTTCATCTGCTCGACAAGAAATGACTGAGCGGCCACATCGGGCATGACTGCTTGCGCGCCTTTGTCCGCACCTTCGTAAAACGGGAGGCAGCGCATCGAGTTGGAAGAAAGGCGGTCGCCATCTTTCACGCCGACGTAGACATCCTGATTGGCTGGCCGGCCGCGTTCTGCGGCGATACCGCCGCGCGTACCGAAGTGGCCGCAGGTAAAGCTGAAAAACGCGCCCATCGGGGAGTGATGTGCGTTGAAATTGACGGTGGGCTGGGTCGCGGCAACTGGATTGGTGTTGGGCACGTTCTGGCTCCTCTGCAATGCTGGGCAGGTCGCCGTATTCGGCTCACGGCCGGATCGGCACGCGCCAAAACCGGCCGCGACGATCAGCAACCCGGCGGCCAGTATGGCCCGCCACAGTCGCGTACATCGTGAGCCGTTTGGCATCGCGGGGTTAAATGTACCCGATGGGCCTCCCCGATTCACCGCGCGTTGGCCGCGTATACAAATCATGCGGGATTATAACTGATGCACGCTTGAAGTAGGGGCGCAACTCCATAGCATCTGTTCATCGCAGCGATCATGGCTCGGCGCCGCGATGGATGAAGGTATTCGCTATGCCCGCAGGGCTTTTATTGTTCTGGTGGAATCTCATGTACGCCGTGCCGCTCGGCTTGGCGCTGCTCTACCTGCTGTTGTACGCAATCAGCGGCGTGACATTCGGCGATGCCGATGGCGACGTCGAAGCCCACGACGGTTTGGCGGGGGAAATGGAAACCGACGCCGACCTGCATGACGCGGGAATCGAATCCGATGCGGATGCGGACGCTGAAGTCGAAGCTGAAGCCGGCCACGAAATCGAACATGATGCGGAATCTGATGGCGACCACGCCGGCGTGGGGGCGCATGAATTTCCGCTGCATATTGTTGCCATGCGCTGGCTTGGCATCGGACGGATTCCGGTCAGTCTGGTGCTGATGCTAGTGGCGATGACCTGGGGCGCCATCGGGCTGATGACAAGCCTGATGACAGCGGCCGGTGGTTTTGGCGGGACGGTGTATTCGGTTCCGGCTGCGCTTTTTGGCAGCCTGCTGGTGACGCACCTCGTCGGGCGTTTGATCGTGCGATATCTGCCGCTGAATGAAACCTACGCGAGGCGAAGGCACGATTTGCTGGGTCGATCGGGCGAGGCCGTTTTTGCGATTGATGAGAAGTTTGGCATGGTCGCGGTTCGCGACGGCGGGGGCAATTTATTTGCGGTGCCGTGCCGTTCTGACGCGGGCGTGATGATCGCCAAGGGTCAGCGGGTGAAGCTCACAAGCTATCACAACGAAGGATATTTCGGTGTATTTGCGGAGGCGCGGCCACAGGCGGCGCGACCCCCATCGCCGAAGATCGAACAGGAAAACATCTAACCGAGGATTCACGATGGTACTTGTACTCATGTTGTTCGTGGGCATTGCGCTGATGGTTGCCCCCTGGATTCCTGGCGCTGGATTAGGCCCTGGCCCGACGCTGGTGTTGATGGTCGCCGGGTTCGTCGTCGTGCTTTTGGCTGCTGTGGCGGCCGTCATATCGCGCCTGTACCGCAAGGCGTCGGCCAACATGGCCTTCGTCCGCACCGGCATGGGTGGCGCGAAGGTCATCATGGACGGCGGCACGGTCGTCGTACCGGTGATTCATCAGATCATTCCGGTTTCGTTGGAAACGATGCGGCTTAACGTGGAACGCCGCGGGCCGCACGCGCTGATTACGAAAGACAACCTGCGCGTGGACCTTTCGGCGGAGTTTTATATCAAGGTGCAGGCCAATTCGGATGACATCCTACAGGCGGCGCGAAGCCTTGGCGGTCGCAACGTGCAGCCCGACGCCGTGAGCGAGCTGGTCCAGGAGAAGCTCGTCAGCGCGCTCCGCACTGTGGCGGCGACGAAGGATCTGGTCGAGTTGCACGCCAAGCGCGACGAGTTTGCCAGCGCCGTGCAGCAGATTGTGACGCACGATCTGGCCAGCAACGGGTTGACGCTTGAATCGGTGACGATCAGCTCGCTGGACCAGACCGACCCGACACAGCTTCAGGCGCAGAACGTTTTTGATGCGCAGGGCCTTCGCAAAATCGCCGAGATCACCCAGCGGGCCCGCGTCGAGCGTAACGAGATCGAGCAGGAATCGCAGCAGGCGGTGGTGATGAAGAACGTCTCCACGCGCAAGAAGGTGCTGGACATGGAGCGCGACCAGGCGGAATTTGAAGCCGAACAGCGCACGCGCATCGCCAATGTGCAGGCCGGCCGCCAGCGCGAGGTCGCATCGTTCAAGCTCGAACAGGATGAAGCGATCGCCCGGCGGGAAATCGAGAAGCTCCAGAGCATCGAAACCGCCGAGGTGGAACGGGCGCTGGCGGTCGAGCAGGCGCAGATCGCCAAGCGCGTTGCGCTGGTCGTCAAACAGAGAGAACAGGAAACGGCCGAGATTCAGAAGAAACAAACAGTGGAAGTCGCCGAGCGCGGGCGCGAAGTGGCGGTTGCCGAGAAGGAACGCGAGCGTGCCGAAGCGCAGGCCCATGTGCTGGAAGCCGAGGCCGAACGAGAAGGCGCCAAGCAGAAGATCGTCACCGTCCAGGTGACCAGCGAGGCCGAGCGCGAGGCCCAGAAGAAATTGATCGCCGCGCAGCAGGAGGTGAACGAGAAGAAGATTCGCGACCAAACGGATGCGGAGGTGAGGGCGTACATGGCGGTCAAGCAGGCCGAAGGTGAACGCCAGGCGGCACAGATGCAGGTGGAGGCGCGGCTGCGGCTGGCTGAGGCGGATGCCCAAGCCGCCAGCAAGCGTGCCGACGGCGACCGCGCCGCGAAGATGGTGGATGTGAACGTCGAGC
>JBBQCK010000391.1:0-3737 GCA_038318605.1 Tepidisphaerales bacterium
CCTGGTGCGCCCGGATGGAACCGTTGCATATCACGATGCGGAGACGGGCGTGTTTTTCGATCGGTACGTGGTGCCGGTGTTGTCGCACACCGAACTGGCCGGGCCGCGGTTGCGTGAGTTGTGCGGCGAAATGAACGCACAGACGAATGCGCAAGTCTGGGACTTTGTTCCGGGGGCTCTGCTGGCGGCGGCGCCGCTGGTCGATCGCCGACAGGTCACGGGAATTTTCATTCTCGCGGCGCGCTGCGAGCAGTTTGCGCTGACGCCGGAGGTAAAGGCGTTGTGCGCCCGCACGGGCCTGGATGAAGTGTATCTACAGCAAGAAGCGGGCGCGGTCGCTTCGCACGATCGAGACAGAGTCGCGTTGGCGTTGAGCTTTTTGCTGGCGATGACTGCGGACAAACTCCGGCTGGCGTCGATGGACAGCGAGCTGACAAGCCTTTCGCTGCAACTGTCCAACGCGTACGAGGAATTGAGCCTGATCGAGCAGATTTCCGGCGGCATGAGGGTGAACCGCTCGGCCGCGGAGTTTTTCCGGCAGGCGTGCCTTGATGTGATGGAAGTGGTCAGCGTGCGCGGCATGGGGGTGGCGCTGTCGAGCGATCTGTATCACCAGGAGCCGGTGCTTTATGGGCAGTTGTCGCTGCCGCCGGGGCATGTGCAGCGCCTGTCGCAGCAGTTGTTGACGGTATTGCGTGAAAGCAAGAACTGCCTGTTGATCAACGAATTGGGCAAGGACCCGAATTTCCGCTGGATGGCGGATCAGGCGCATCAGTTGATTGCGCTTCCGTTGATTCGATCGGATCGGGTTCTGGGCTGTCTGTTTGGCCTGGACAAAAGCGATGGGGATTTTGACTCGGTGGATGCGAAGCTTTTGATGAGCATCGCAAACGAGTCGTCGATTTATCTTGAAAACGCGATGCTGTTTCGCGATGTGCACGACCTCATGATGGGTTTGCTGCACAGCCTAACGAGCGCAGTGGACGCCAAGGATGCCTACACCTGCGGCCACAGCGAGCGCGTGGCGATGCTGAGCTGCCATCTGGCGACGCAGCTCAAGCTGAGCGATCAGCAGGTGGAGCGGATTTACATGGCCGGCCTGCTGCACGACGTGGGCAAGATCGGCGTGCCGGAATCGGTATTGCAGAAGACCGGACGGCTTACGCCGGAAGAGTTTGAACAGATGAAAAAGCATCCGCAGGCGGGGGCGCGGATTTTGGATGATGTGAAGCAGCTCGAGGACATCATTCCCGGGGTGCTGCATCACCATGAACGATACGACGGGCGCGGCTACCCGAGCGGACTGGCGGGGAAGGACATTCCGCTGATGGGTCGGATCATTTGCCTGGCGGACTGTCTTGATGCGATGACGTCGAATCGCACCTATCGCAAGGCGTTGCCGCTGGAAGTGGCGTTGAACGAGATTCGGCGCTGCTCGGGAACGCAGTTTGATCCGGAACTGGCGGAGGCGTTTTTGACGCTGACGCCGGATCAGTTCCGGGCGTTGATGAATGAACAGCACGGCAGCGGCAAGCGGCTGCTGGATATGCAGACCGCTTTGCGGGCGGCATAAGTGAATTCTGGATGGAAGGGCGATGCCAATGCCGGTTCGATGCGATGAATTCAATCAGATCTGCGTGATCGCCATCGACGGGGAACTGTCGGGCGACACATGCGGCGTGGCGCGGGCAGCGATCGAAGAGAAGGTGGCAGCGCACCACATGGCGGATTTCATCGTTGATCTGGAAAAGTGCGCGTTCATTGATTCCGAGGGGCTGGAGACACTGCTTTGGGCCAAGCGTAAATGCGAGGATTTGTTCGGGCAGTTTCGCCTTACCGGCGCGGATGAGAACTGCCGGAAGATTCTGGAAATCACGCGGCTGGATCATCGATTTGAGATGCACAAGGAACTCGCGACGGCGCTGAAGACGATGCGGTAGGGCAGTTGGTCGAAGCGCGAGCCGGGCTTAAAGCAAGTAGTTAGCGGACACGGTTGATTCATGGTTGCGACGATCGAACGAAAACCTCTGGGCCAGCTTCTGCTCGACAAGGAGATCATCCGCGCCGAACAGCTCGAGCGCGCGTTGGATGAGCAGCGCCGCAACGGCAATCAGAAGCTGCTGGGCGAATTGCTGGTCGAGCTTGGGTTCTGCACCGAGGATCAGATCACTGAGGCGCTGGCGCATGCTTATGGCGTGCCTTATGCGCGTATTTCGCCGCGGGTGGCGGATCCCAAGGTGATTGCGACGCTGCCGAAGGAGTTTCTGGACAAGCATCAGGTGCTGCCTCTGTTTCTCGTGGATGGGGTACTGACGGTCGCGATCACCGAGCCGGCCAACGTTTTTCTGGTTGAAGAAATCGAGCGCGTCAGCGGGCACCGCGCCCAGGTTGTGGCGGCGACAGCGCACGATCTGCGGGCGACCCTTCAGGCGTATCTGCCGAATGAAAGCGTTTTTGTCATTGATGATCTGATCGATGAGGTGAGCTTCGAGGAGTTCAAGCTCGTTGAAGCCAAGGCGATGGACATCGCCAACCTCGAGGCCGCCGCCGGCGATTCACCGGTCATCAAGCTGGTGAACTATGTCATTTACAATGCAGTGAAGGATGGTGCCAGCGATATTCACCTCGAACCGGGGGATCATTTTCTGCGGGTACGATTTCGAATTGACGGGCGGCTGGTCGAGAAGCTCCGGCCCCCATTTCAGATGCATGCCGCGGTCTCCAGCCGCATCAAGATCATGGCGGGATTGGACATCGCCGAGCGCCGGCTGCCGCAGGACGGAGGCATCCATGTGATGATGTCGAAGCGGCCAATCGATCTGCGTGTGAGCACGATGCCGGGCAAGCATGGCGAAAAGATCGTCATCCGCGTCATCGACAACGAGAAGGGGAGCGTCAACCTCGAACGGCTGGGGTTTGGATACGATACGCTGAAAGCCTGGCGGCGGCTGATATCGCTGCCCAATGGGGTGCTGCTTGTCACCGGGCCGACGGGTTCGGGAAAGAGCACGACGTTGTACGCGAGCCTGCATGAGTTGAATTCGGCGGATGTGAATATCTGCACAGTGGAAGATCCGATCGAGTATGCGCTGGCAGGGGTGAACCAGTTTCAAGCGAACGAAAAGATTGGCTTCGGATTTGCGAACGCGTTGCGATCGTTGCTGCGGCAGGATCCGGACATTTTGATGATCGGCGAGATTCGCGATTCGGACACGGCGCGCGTCGCGATCCAGGCGGCGCTGACGGGTCACCTCGTGCTCAGCACGTTGCACACCAACGACGCGGCCGGCGCGGTGACGCGGCTCTATAACGTTGGCATCGAACCGTACCTCGTTGGCGCCACGCTGAACGGGGTATTGGCGCAGCGGCTCGTGCGCAAACTCTGCCAGAGTTGCCGCGAGGCGTACGAACCTTCGATGAACGAAAAACGGCAGCTTGAAAAGGTCGTTGGCCCGGTGGAAACGCTCTATCGACCGAAGGGTTGCGCGCGTTGCCGAAGCATCGGATATACGGGGCGAATCGGGATTTACGAACTGCTGGTTCCGAATGAGACGATCACTGAGCGGATCAGCCAGGGAGCGGGCCTCAACGAGGTTCGGTCAATGGCCGAATCGCTTGGAATGAAGCCGTTGCGCATCGACGGCATGGAGAAGGTCAAGGCCGGGATCACCACGCTTGACGAGGTGTTCCGCGTGACAGCGTGACGATATTTCGAGACTGGATGACGCCATGTATTC
>JBBQCK010000392.1:0-3713 GCA_038318605.1 Tepidisphaerales bacterium
CGATCGGCCGGGCTCGCTTCGCGTGGTTGAAAAGATCAGCAATGGGGTAAAGCGGCTTGAATCACTGGTGAGCCAGACGCTGCATTTTACGCGCGAGATGCGCGTGAATCGATCGCGGGTTGACTTGGCGGAGATTGTCGAACAGTCACTCGAATTGGCGTCGGCGCGGCTGCACGGTGAAGCGATTGAGTTGATTGTCCGCGGCGAAAAGGAGTTGCCAGTCGATGCCGATGCCACGTTGATGGGGCAGGTGGTGCTCAATCTACTTTTGAATGCGGCTGAGGCCATGGCCGAAAATGCGGACCGGCCGCGCCGGTTGACGGTTCAATATGGTGCGCCGCCGAGCAGCTCGGAAGCAAGGCATTTCCACCTCAGCGTGACCGATACCGGGCCGGGTATCGGACCGGACGTGATGGATCGCATATTCAACCCGTTTTTCACGACCAAAGACACCGGCACGGGCCTGGGCCTGTCAATCGTGCATCGAATCATTGAGGCGCACGACGGCGCAATCACAGTAAAGAATCTGAGTGGCGGAGGATGTGGTTTTGAGATCAGAGTGTGACCGACGCAGCGTCGCCGATGGGCAATGCCCGGCGGCATGCGGCGTGACCAGAGTTTGTTTTTAACCGAGCGGGAGCCACGGATGGCACGAATCCTTATCGTTGATGACCAGGAGATGATCCGCGATTCGCTTGCAGCGACGCTGGTGCGCGAGGGACATGACATCGTTGCGGCTGGCGATGGCCAGGCGGGCGTTGAGCGCCTTTCCGCATCGAAATTTGATCTGCTCATCAGCGATCTGAAGATGCCGCGCATGACGGGCATTGAATTGCTTGCCGAGGCAAAAAAGCTGCGTCCGGAGATGCCCGTCGTTCTGATGACAGCTTTTGCGACCGTCAATACTGCCGTGGAGGCGATGAAGCTTGGTGCGTACGACTACATTCAAAAGCCTTTTGACGGTGAGGAGATCAAGCTGCTGGTCGAGCGCACGCTCGAACACAGCCGCCTGATTCGCGAAAACCAGACATTGCGCGCCATCGCGGAGACTGTGGGCGTACCACGGCCATTGGTGGGCGCCGGTATGGCGATGCAGTCGATTCGCCAACGCATCGAGATGGTTGGGCGAAGCAACGCCACGGTCCTTATCAGCGGCGAAAGCGGTACCGGCAAGGAAGTCGTTGCCCGCGCCGTCCACGCTGCCAGCGAACGCCGGGATAAGCCGTTTTTGGCCGTCAACTGCGCGGCTTTAAATGAGAGCCTGCTCGAAAGTGAATTGTTCGGCCATGAAAAAGGCGCCTTTACCGGCGCCGACAAATTGCGGCGAGGCCGATTTGAACTTGCCGACGGGGGCACGCTGTTGCTAGACGAAATCAGCGAAATCGCCCCTGGACTTCAGGCGAAACTTCTACGCGTGCTCCAGGAAAGCGCTTTCGAGCGCGTCGGTAGCAGTATCACGCAACAAGTTGATGTTCGCGTCATCGCCACAACCAATCGGGATCTCCAGCAGTCGGTGCATGAAGGCAAATTCCGTCAGGACTTGTACTATCGCCTGAATGTCGTTCCGATCGAGCTTCCAGCGCTGCGCCAGCGAGGGGAAGATGTGCCCGATTTGTGCAGGCACTTTCTGCATCTGATTTCCAAGCGGGAAAACACGCCGTTTCGGCACATTGAATCGGAAGCCGTGCGACTGCTGCAGCGTTACGAATGGCCTGGCAACGTGCGCGAATTGCAAAATATCATTGAGCGGGCATGCGTACTGGAATTAGAGGAAGGCGTCGTGCGGGCAACGACGATCGAGCCATGGCTGCGCAATGGTGAATCGCCAACCGTCAGCGCCGCCGGCTCGCTGGCGGGCAAGCCGCTGGCCGATATTGAGAAGCATGTGATCCTCAGCACGCTCGACAAGTTTCGCGGGCATCGGATCAAGACTGCCACTGCGCTGGGTATTGGCGTGCGAACCTTGGGAATGAAGCTTAAAAAATGGCGAGAGGATGGCGAGCTGGTGGAAGTGAACTGACCCGCTGGCAGCGCAAATTCGGCGCGACACGCGCGGATTTTGCCGGAATGCGATTCGTAAGCACGTTTACAGAAGGCCTGAACGCCGGGAATCTTGCCATTGCAATTTCCGGCACGGGATTTGACAAGGAAACTAATTGCCGTGTTCATCAATCGACTGATTAACCAGGGCAGCGCGCCGATGCTGGAGCAGGTGGCGAAGTTCACCTCACAGCGTCACGGATTGCTTTTGGACAACCTCGCCAACGTCAGCACGTTTGGATATCAGCAGAAAGATCTGTCGCTCGACGGCTTTCAGGCGATGCTTCGCGAGCGGTCCGAAGTGCGCCAGGCGTCGCCCCCTGGTTCGGTTGGGTATGACGACATTCAGGCCGAGGTGGAAAACCCCCAGTCCGGCATATTGTTTCACGATGGTAACAACCGCTCGATGGAACAATTGACGAGCGACGTGGCGAAAAACGCGTTGATGCACAACCTGGCGATCGAATTACTCCGCAAACAATTCGCCACGCTTGATATGGCTTTGAAGGAGCGGGTGACATGATCTCGTCGAGATCCCTTCGAGGTTGACAGTTGTCCGGATTAAACGCCGAGTCGTGGCCATAAGAAAGCGGTGAGTAATGTTTGAAAATCTGGATACCTCCGCCAGCGCCCTCACCGCACAGCGGACGCGCATGAACGCCATTGCGGCGAACGTAGCCGGCATGAATGTCACGCACGACGCCGATGGCAAGCCCAACCCATATCGGCGCAAATTTGCGATCATGGCAGAGGGGCATCCGAACGACCCCGACGCGCCGGGAGTGCATATTGTCAGCGTCGAGCAGGATCAGTCACCGTTTCGCAAGGTGCTCGACTGGAGCCACCCGGACCATGACAAGGATGGGTATGTAAAGATGCCCAATATCGATCTGGCGATTGAAATGGTGGATATGATGGAGGCGTCGCGTGCATATGAAGCCAACATCAGCGCGATGGAGGTTTCCAAGTCGATGATGAATGCGACGTTGCGGCTTTTGGCATGACGGATTCGAATAGGCGGAAGCAGGACAGATGATCGACGGCGTAAACGACAATCTCTCGCTGAATCGCCTCATGCCGGGGGGCGCGTCGGCCGCCAAGGCGGGCGTGGGCGCCGCAACCGGTGGCGGCGCGGCGGGCGGAGCCAGCTTTTCAGATGTGCTCGAAAAGAGCATTGGCGAGGTTTCTCGCCTTCAACAGGACGCCAGCAAGGCGGTGGAGGATCTGATGGCTGGCAAATCGCAGGATGTGACCGGCGTGATGACCGCCATGGAAAAATCCGACTTGGCATTCAAGACGCTGCTGGCCATTCGATCAAAGCTCATGGACGCGTACGAGGAGATAAAGAACACTTCGATGTGACGGGCGGCCCGCGTGTTTTGGGAGGCGAAAAAAAATCCGCCTACTAAACAGTGGAATCCGTCCGTCTGATATGGTAAACGCATGATTGTAGTTTGTCGTTCACAGCGCTGTGAACGAAATGGTTCTAAGCCTCTCGGCATGGATGCCGCGTGAAGGCTTTGAACATGCCGGCAAAGACCGGCGCCGGCGGAGCCGGCAGCGATGACGGGCGTTCGGGCGTGGGTCCGGTTCGCGTCATCGCCGATCAGCCATGGAAGGCGGCGAAATGGACTTCCTCAAATCTCAGCTCTCACGCATTCAACAACAGCTCA
>JBBQCK010000393.1:0-3707 GCA_038318605.1 Tepidisphaerales bacterium
ATTGCTTGGGGATTTTAATTCCCGTGATGCCGATCCGCGCTCCGGCCCGGCCGGCTGGACCTGGAGCGCCGCCAGCGGGCCTAATCGTGCGATCGTACGGTCGCGCACCTGGTTGCGCGGATCGGACATCGACCATTATCCGCAATCGCTTTCGACACCGGAAAACCGCACAGTTCTGGGGGATTCGACCGGGCACATGGCGCGCGACCTGAATCCTTCGTCGCATCAGCCGATGCAGTATGTTCCGCCCGACGCAGCGATTTATTTCGCCGAGTTGGTCGGTTGCCGACTGCAATCACCTGATGAGTTTCGCGCGGCGCTTCGGCAGGCGCCCAAGCCCGCGAGCCCCAATCTTCGCGATGCGCGCTGGCTCGCGCAGCTCGAACACGTCCGCGGCATTAATGGGGCGATGAATCGGTACGCGCCCACCCTCGGTATGTTCATGCCGGCTGGCGAGAAACCAAGTGCGGCGATCTGGAAATTGCCAAAAGTGCCCGGCGCCCCGTCCGACACACCCGACCGCGATTATGACGATGGAGCGCTCTGGTTCCGTGAGGTGAACAGCGCTGCGGGTGATCCATTCGAGCATCTCGTCGGCAACGTGTCTGAATATGCCATCGACCGCGCAGGCCACTTTTATGTGATCGGCGCCAGCGCCCTTTCGCCGCCAGATCGGCCGATCGACAAAGAGTATGAAATCGACCGCAAGGCGGCCACACAGGGATTCAGCGATGTGGGGATTCGCCTGGCATTCACCGTTCCGAGCAAGCCTGCGGAACCGCTGCGCATCGCCGCGCAACAGCAGCCCTATCTGACGGGCGGCTGATCGATGGCGCGTCGTCGCCATTTAAAAAATTCGCGGTTCCGCTCGCCGCTATGATTGCCGTCAATCTATTTCGGCCGTGCGGCCGAGACAATCGGGCTGATGTGAATTTGATTGGCCGCCGGCTTCTCTGGCGTGATGAGAATGGTCTCGGCCGGCTCGGGTTCGGTAGGGCGCGTTGTCGGCGCCGCAACCGGGACGCTGAAACCAACACACGGCGCATTTGACCTCGGCGCCGACGGCGCAATGGTCCTCACTAACACGAAATGTCGACCTGCAAGCGCGCGAATGATAGCAAGCGCCTTGCAGCGTGCGTCGGCATATCCCGAATCAGAACGGGAATGTTCGCGCAACGATGCGGGCACGCCGATGCAACCGGGATCGTCGGGCGGCGCATGGATCGTCTGCGCGGATAGACCGCAAGCCGACAGAACCGAACCGGCGACAACGGCGCTGGCGAGAAAGATGGAATGCCTTGGACGGATCAATCGCAGCATGGGGCGCTCCTACTGGAACCGCGCCCGACATTCGGCGATCACTGGAGGGCGGCGGTCGGACTGGTGCCCGCGGAAACGTCGGCGGCGATTACGATGTCGGCGTGGTGACGCTTCACGAGGTCGCGGGCATCCGATAATGCAATTTTACCCGCCGGACCGGACAGGACCATGCAAAAAGCAGTTTTGTTTTCGGCCCAACCGCAAAGTGCGTGATCGGGCGTCTGTTTTTCATAATCCTTGCCCGCACCGGCATATTCAGGGCGGGGAATCGAAAATACAGACAGATATTCCGTTGCCCCGCCCATCTGACGAGAGAAGATAAAATGGGCCGACGCAACACCCCCGACGCCGCACACAGCCGCACCGTTGAAAGTCCAGCCCTCGGCCGTCATATCCGGAACCATCACCGGCCGATGAATTTCGCTGCTGATAAGCCGGCCAATCTTATCGAGCGAATCTCCCGGAGCACCGACACCATGATGATCGGGCGCGGCTATGCATGCGTCGTGTACTGCCATCACCGCGTCGGGGTTCAGGGCGTTTGCAATCGTCGTTGTCGGCGGCTGCAGCATAACGCGATAGATGACCCCGCCCGCGATCAAAATGATGGCGGCGGCCGCCGCCCAGCGCACAGGTGAGCGCGTCCAGATCGACGGCTTGAGCTGCATCGCTGAACCCGATCGCGCGGAGGCGGAAATGGCATCGCTAGCCGCCGCCGCTTGGACCGCAGAAATGCCGCTGGCAGAAAATGCGGGCTCAGCGTCGCCCGCGGCGGCAGACTGCCCATCCGCGGAAGTTTGCCCTGTTTGTGAGAACAGCGCCTCGATCCGTCCGCGCAGCGCATCGGGCGCGCGCTCTACCCCGCAGGCCCGCTTCAGGGCTTCCCGCAGGGCGGGATCGTCAAAATTGCCAGGGTTGGCGCCGTTCATATCAATCCATACGTCATGAAAGCCCGTTAGGGCGAGAACACAGCCCTGCACCTACAAAAACCGCAACAATCGTCGAACTATTCCCGAATTATGCGAGTCTCCCGTGCAAGGTCCTGCAATTGCTCCGATAATTTCGCTCGCGCACGATGCAGCCGGCTCATAACCGTGCCGATGGGCACATCGAGCGCACTGGCGATCTCCTTGTACGAATATTCATCGACCGCCCAAAGCATCAAGGCGGTGCCGTATTCATCCGGCAGAGCCTCAAGCGCGGCCACCAGGCGTTCGTCCATACATTCGAGGCTTGCAGGATCGATCGGAAGCGAATCCCCATCCGCCGCGCCGCCGGCCGACTCGAGTTGCTCCTGTTGAATCGCCCGCGGCGATTTGCTTTCACGCTGCGACTTGTTCAAAAACAAATTGCGCAGAATACGGATGAGCCACGGGCCAATCCCATAATCCTGAAGGTCGAACGTATCGCGATGGCCCAGGGCACGGACGTAAGTTTCCTGAACGAGATCCTCGGCAAATTGAGGATTGCGCGTTAGCCGCCGGGCAATGCGATATAGCGTATCCATCTGTTCGATGGCCAGACGCTCAAACTCGGCGGCGGAAATCTTCATACTGTGGAGCCCATCAACGCCGTTGGCACGATATGACAGCTTGTAGCGGCGGGCAAGCCCGGCCATCCAGTCGCTTACGACGATGGGACGCAAAAAAGCACATCTACGTGGCGCGTTGGTGGCCATCGCCACGTGGAGATGAGTATCACAGTCGGCGATTTTTAGTGCGTGCGTTCCATATCTCGCACGACGCCGGAAATAGCGTCGATTACATCTCGCGCCAGCGCGCACCGACGCGTGAACTTTCGGCCAGCAGCTTCGCCAGCAAGGCCGTGCAGACAAACACCGAGCGTCGCTGCATCGAATGCCGCCATATTCTGCGCCATGAGGCAGCCGATGATTCCGCTGAGAACGTCGCCGGTGCCTGCCTTTGAAAGCGTGCTGTCGCCGCTGGTGTTTATGTACGCGCGCACGCCATCAGTGACAACAGTGTGATGGCCTTTTAGGACGATGGTCTGGCGAAACGCGTTGGCCCCCCGTCGCGCCAGCGCCAACCGGCCGGCATCGTCGGCGGGTGTGCGAAAATTCGCCTGCTCGCCGAGCAGCATTGCGAGCCGAGCCATCTCGCCGGGATGCGGCGTGAGCACACCGCGCGCGGCAAACTTCTCCGGCCATCGCGGCATTTTTGCAAGCAGGGTAAGGGCATCGGCATCGAGAACTATGGGCTTACTTAACTGAATCAACATCATCAGCCAGCGTCGCGCATCCGCGGAGGTTCCCATCCCCGGCCCGACAACCAGGGCGTCTGCCGATTTGGCAGCGCGCATCAGCTCTCCCCGATTGCCCTTTGAAAGCGCCAGGCCGATCAATTCCGGCGTAATCGAAAGGGCCTGCG
>JBBQCK010000394.1:0-3684 GCA_038318605.1 Tepidisphaerales bacterium
CGCTGGCCGGTGCGCACCATCGCGGCTTTGGCGCTATTGACCGAGGCGATGCTCAGGCCATCGTTCATCGAGCCACCGGGATGAATGATCGCCGTGGCCCCAGCGCCTAGCAGCAATTCCGGGCCATCGGGAAACGGGAAAAACGCATCGCTCGCAGCGACCGCGCCGCGGGCGCGCTCTCCCGCTTTGGCGACGGCGATACGGCACGCGTTCACCCGATCCTGCTGCCCCGCGCCAGCGCCAAGCAGCATGCCGTTGCGCGCCAGCACGATCGCATTTGATTTCACATGCTTGCACACCAGCCAGGCAAATCGCAGGTCGGCCAGTTCGGCTTCGGTTGGTTTGCGGTCGGTCGGAATTGCCCAGTCGGCTTCATTCAGCCCCTTATCATCGCGCTGCTGGATAAGATAACCGCCGGAAATGCGATGCATCGCCAGCGCAGGCAAGTCCTTGGCCGCCGGCGGCGCGGCGGCGTCCACCTCAAGCAGCCGGACATTTTTCCAACGCGTCTTCAGCAGGCTCAGCGCGTCGGGGAAATAGCCCGGGGCGACAATGACTTCCAGAAGTTTGTCGATGGAAACGATTGCTTCCGCCGTCGCCACGTCGATCGGGCGATTCAACGCCACGATTCCGCCAAACGCCGCCAGCGGATCTCCCGCAAACGCATTGCGAAATGCCGTTGGCAAATCGTCGGCGATGGCGCATCCGCATGGGGTCACATGCTTGACGATGCACGCCGCCGGCTTGTCAAATTCACCCACCAGTGCCAGCGCGCCGTCGGCATCCAGCAGGTTAATGTAAGACAACGCCTTGCCATGATGCTGGCGGGCGCTGACAACCGACGCGCCCGCAACTGCGCCGCCACGATCAACGTAAAGCGCTCCTGCCTGATGGGGATTTTCGCCATAACGCAGGTCGGTTTTTTTCACGAGATCGAGCCGCAGCGACTGCGGTAGCGGGCTCGCAACCGGCGTAGTCTGCGCCGAAGGCGCCTCGGCCTGTTGGCGGAGGTATTGCGAAATGGCCGCGTCGTAAGCCGCCGTCCGCTCGAATGCCAGCAGCGCCGACTTGCGACGATGGGCAGCGCATGTAGCGCCTTCATGCTTCCGGAGGTCGCCCAGCGCCTTTTCGTACTGCTCCGGCGCGGTCAGCACCAAAACATACCGATGGTTTTTAGCTGCCGAGCGAATCATGCTCGGCCCGCCGATGTCGATGTTTTCGATCGCCTCCGCGAACGATACATCTGGCCGCGCAACCGTCGATTCAAACGGGTAAAGGTTGATGCAGACCAGATCGATCGCCTCGATGCCGTGGGCGTTCATCGCCTCGGCATGCTCCGGATCATCGCGCAGCGCCAGAAGGCCGCCGTGCACCTTTGGATGAAGCGTTTTCACGCGCCCATCCATCATTTCGGGGAAGCCCGTCAGCTCGGACACATCGCGCACCGGCAGGCCCGCTGCGCGAAGCGCGCGGGCAGTGCCGCCGGTCGAGACAAGCTCGACGCCAAATTCGCGGTGCAAGGCGCCTGCAAATTCGGCCAGGCCGGCCTTGTCCGACACGCTCAGCAGCGCGCGGCGAACGGGAACGAGATCGGTTTCAGGTGTTGCGGAACTTTTGTCTTTGGTCATGAGTCTCAGGCTGCATCCATCTGCGCAGAGATGGTAGCCAGAAACTCAACGCCCGCCATGACGCGCCCGTCGGCCGCGGCGTTCGATCGATCGATCCAGACGATGCGCGCCGGAATCATCTGCCGGCGATTGGCCAGTGCCGAGCCCATGTCATTCAGCCCGACATGAACGCTGACCATTTTGCCATTGCGAAGCGGCGTGGCGGCCGGAAGTTCGATGCGCAGGCCAGTCGCGCTGATGTCCGCGGTGGCGCCGCCGAAATATCGCGAAAGCGTTGGCTCGAAGACCTTGATCGGCCGCTTCTGCGGAATGCGAAGCCCGCGACGCCGCTCGGCTTCGGAAGATGAATTGTCCTGGGCGAACTCCTCGCGCTTATCCACCAATAGCATCGACGTATCCTCCGTCGTGTTTGTTCCGCAGCGCACAAGCGCCCGCCACGTTTGGCAGACGTTCGCGCTTCTATCTGGTTATCGGGACATCCCCTGTGGAACTGGAGAAATTTTGCCGCCTGCGGCTGCCGGCGGGTTATCAGACCCCCTCACTCGCCAGCAGCAATTCCGGCACAGAGTCCAGGATGGCGGCCCATTGCGACAAGCCGACGCCGGAAGAAAATGACGTGCAAACGAAAATTGCCCATCCGGGTTACGATTCCCACCTGCAATGTGCACCTCTGCCCCAAAGCTTGCCGCAGTCGTTGTCGTTGGGGCCCGCCGCGACCGCGCCCAACGCTGCGTGGATGCGCTATGCGGCCAATCCGCCGCTGGCGAAATGGAGATTGTCGTGGTCGATACTGCGGCGGCCGACTCGCCGGAACTGCGAATGTCTGGCCCTTCAATCCACCTGCTTGTCCCGATGCCGCGTGATACGACGTGGGGCGAAGCCAGATATCAGGGTTTTCTGCGATCAAGAGCCCCAATCGTCGCCTTCATCGAGGACCATTGCTTCGCGGAGGAGCACTGGGCCCGGACATTGATCGACGTTTACAAATCCGGCGAATGGGCCGCCGTTGGGTATGGACAAAAAAATGCCAACCCCAAAACCCACGTCAGCCGCGTTTCGATGTTGCTCGACTACGGGCCGTGGCAGTTGCCAACCACATCGCGTCGTACGGAACTTTTGCCGGGGAACAATGTCTCCTACCGTCGCGACGACATTGCCCCGTTCGGAAATGAGCTGAAGTCACTACTTGAAATCGACTACAACCTGCAGACAGAAATGAGGCGACGAAACAAATCTCTCTACGTCGCCGCCGAGGCCGTAGCCGCCCACCAGAACTTTGAATACCTGCGCGGCGCCTGTAACGCCAACTTCGCATACGCCCGCGTGCTGGCATCCAATCGCGCACGCATAAACGCATGGAGCATTCCTCTGAGACTTTTCTATGCCTGCGGAACACCGCTCGTCTCCCCGCCCATTCGGCTTCATCGATTGATCAAAAGTTTCGCCTTCAGCCCCACCAGCGCCGAAAGGTCGATCAGCCTCAGCAAGACGCTGCCGATGCTACTGATCACCTTCGCATGGTCAGCGATCGGTGAGGCGCTCGGATATCTACTTGGCGAAGGCCGCGCGGGCCGGGATCTCTTCTATTGGGAAGTCGAAGCCAAGCGCACAAAGGATGTCGATGCCGTCTGAACCGCTGGTGAGCATCATTATCCCCGCCTATTTCTCCTCGGCTACGATCGCCGCCTGCCTGCGCGCCTTGCTCGATCAAACCTTTACCGACTTTGAAATCATAGTCGTCAACAGTTCACCCGAAACTGCCACAAGAGCCGTCGTCAAAGGTGGTTTTCCCGTTGTGAACTTCATACAGAGCCCGACCCGGCTGCTGCCACATGCGGCGCGCAACCTCGGTGCCGAACACGCGGCCGGAGAATACCTGGTCTTTACCGATCCGGATTGCATCGCGAATGACGACTGGCTCGAAATACTGCTTGCCGCCGCCAGACAAGGCAAGCCCATCGTTGCCGGCGGGATGGGCCTGGTACATCGCACATGGCGAGAGACCGCCATTCACCTGCAAATTTTTTCCTGTTGCCTCGATACCGCCAGCCCCGGA
>JBBQCK010000395.1:0-3679 GCA_038318605.1 Tepidisphaerales bacterium
CGAAGGCAGAGCCACCAGATTTACAGTCTGGCCCGTTTGGCCACTTCGGTACACGCCCGGGATTCCCGCATTGCGGGCCGGGTACTATCGGCGATTGAGGGGCGGTTTTCAAGCGGGCGATGAGCACGCCAAGCCGGTCACGCGCAAAGACACAAAGCCGCCCCCGAACCGACAGGCCCTGAACGCAAAAGCCCAAAACCCGATTCCCCGAATGCCCTTGCGCCGCCCGCGCGAAGACCTCCGCGGAGGGTGCGGATTTACTTCGCCTGCGACCTGCCGACTGCGCGCTGCCCGCTTGATCTCCAGCCGACCCCTTCCCCCGTCCCCCTAGCCCCCCGCCCTTCAATTCGTAAGCTTCCTCGGTTCAATGAAGACGATTCAACAACTGCTCGAGTCGGCGTTTCGGGCGGCGATCTCGCGGGCGTTTTCGATTGATGCCGATCCGATCGTTGGCCCGGCGCAGAACGAGGCCTTCGGCGACTATCAGGCCAACGCCGCCATGGGGCTGGCCAAAACCATCGCCGCAAACACCGGCGAAAAAACCAATCCGCGTGCGATCGCCCAGAAGATCATCGACGCGCTCGATCTGGGTGACGTTCACGACGCCGTCCCCTCCATCGCCGGGCCGGGGTTCATCAATGTTCGGCTCGATACCGCGTGGATGGCCGACCGGCTCAAACAAATCGCCCGCGCCGATCAGGAAGCGTATGCGGCGGGCGATGGCGGGGCATCGTTCCATGCGGCCGCCAACGCATCCGCCGACGCTTGCGATCAAGTGTCGGCCGGCGCGCCCGCCAGATCGCAGGCCCAAACGCCGGCCTCCGTTCGTCTCGGCGTCGATCGTGCCGATCCGCCGCAGCGCATCATCGTCGATTATTCCGGGCCCAACATCGCCAAGGAGCTGCACGTCGGCCATTTGCGCAGCACGATCCTCGGTGATGCGGTAGCGCGCGTTCTGGAGTTTGCCGGCCACGTCGTCATTCGCCAGAACCACCTCGGCGACTGGGGCACGCAGTTTGGCATGCTCATTTCGTTTCTGCACGAACAGCAGCCAGACGGCGGCGATATTCAGATCGGCGACCTCGAGGATTTTTACCGCGCTGCCAAAAAACGTTTCGATGAGGATTCAGCGTTCCAGCAGACCGCCCGCCAAACCGTGGTAAAGCTTCAGGGGGGCGACGCGGCCATTCTCGCCGCCTGGGAAAAAATCGTCGATGAAACCCGCCGCCACTATGAGCCGCTCTATGGCCGGCTGGGCGTGAAGCTGTCGCGCGAAAATGAACGCGGCGAATCGTTTTACAATCCGATGCTCGCATCCATCGTCGCCGATCTTCGCGCTGCGGGTCTGGCGGTTGAGTCGGATGGGGCGACGGTGGTTCCGCTCGAAGGGTTTGAAAATCCGCTCATCATCGAAAAAACCGGCGGCGGCTTTCTCTACGGCACCACCGATCTGGCCGCGCTGCGCTATCGCGTCGATGAGCTGCACGCCGGGCGGATCATTTACTTCGTCGATTCGCGTCAGTCGCAGCATTTCCAGCAGGTTTTCGCCGCCGCCCGCCGCGCCGGCTGGGCGAAGAATGTCTCGCTCGAACACGCCGCCTTCGGCACCATGCTGGGCGCCGATGGCAAGCCCTTCAAGTCGCGCGATGGCGCCCTGGTGAAACTCGCCGATCTGATCGACGAGGCCGAGCAGCGGGCATTGAAACTCGTCAGCGAAAAGAACCCCGACCTGCCGGACAACGATTTGCAATCGATCGCGCATGCCGTGGGCGTGGGCGGCATGAAATACGCCGATCTCTCGAAGGATCGCATCAGCGATTACGTTTTTTCCTTCGACAAAATGCTGGCGATGGACGGCAACACCGCCCCCTATCTTCAATACGCCTTCGCGCGCACGCGGGCGATTTTGCGCAAGGCCGATCTCGCCGCTGAATCAATCGCCTCCCCCATCGCCGCTCCGGCCGATGCCGCGACCGGCGCTACCCGGATAACACTCGAAGCCTCTCACGAGCTGGCGCTGGCCCGCCATCTGCTTAGGTTCGGCGAGGTGATCGATCAGGTCGTCCGCGAGCTGAAGCCGCATCATCTCTGCAGCTACCTGTACGAACTGGCCACCCGCTTCAGCGGCTTCTACGAAAACTGCCCCGTGCTCAGCAGCCCCGAGCCCACCCGCGCCAGCCGCCTGAACCTGACCGCCCTGACCTCGGGCACACTGGCCAAAGGTCTGGAACTGCTGGGAATCGAACACCCACAGCAGATGTGAGCCGGAGAAAAGTGTGGCGTGAAACGTGAAGACGTGAATGAAAAGGCCGAAGCCCAAAATCCAAATCCGCCAAGCCGTGCGAATTGCCAATGCGCGGAGGACGTTGCGCGTTGCCAGTTAAAGGCCGCAGACCGCCTCACGTTTCCCGTCTTCACGTTTCAAAAGCCCCGTCATACCTTGGCGTCTTGGCGCTTGTCTTTTGTAAGCGCAAGTTTCCAATCCATCGCCGCAATCCGCGCAATCTGCGGACGCTCTTCTCCGTGCCCCTCGGTGTCCTCCGTGGTGATCCCCCTCATTTCCGGTTGAGTTCATCTCTGGCGACGGTGGCAGCTTGGGTGTGGGGCCAGATGGCGGTCACTTTTTCCAGCGACTTGCGGGCGAGATCGGGGCGGTTGTTGCGGGCATAGTTGTGGGCGATGTCGAGCATCTGGCGGGCGGATTCCTCGTCGCCGAAGTTTTTGTAGGCTTCGGCAAAGCTGGGTTCGGCTTCGATGTTGACGATCGCTGACGTCGCGGCGTCGGCGGCGGGGGTTCCCTCATATTGCAGGGCGATCTTCCGGAAGTCGCGATAGGCCTCGATCGTCTTGCCGGCGGCGCGAAGAGCGCGGGCCTCAGCCAGCAGCTTGGCGGCGGCGGCTTCACGATTGGCATCCGCCGCCGGACGATTCGCATCATTCGTTTGACGATTGGCATCCGCCGCTTCGGGACTCGCATCCGCCGCGTCGGGATTGTTCGCCGCCGGTGGGTGATTGGCGGCTGCGCCGTGCGCGGCATTGGCGCTGTGCGCGGCATCGGCGGCGTTCGCTGCATCGCCTGAGGGGGAGGTCGTCGCGGCGGGTGTGCCGGGCGATTTGCCTCTGGCGGCCGCGCCATAGCGGCGATGGGTGAGGAACCACTGGTAAAGTTCCCTGTCGAGAAACGCCTGATCCCAGATGACATGCGAAAAGCCGGGGACGACCTTCAGGCGGGCGTCGCAGTTTCCCTTTTTCAAGGCGTCGAGCATCTGGTTCGCGGCTTTTAAAAAATCCCCGTCGTTTCCGCCGACGGCCATCCAGACGGGCACATGCTTCAAGGCCGTCGCGACGCGATCGGGCTCGACGGCCCGGCCGCTGATGGGGGCGATGGCGGCGAAGATTTCGGGGTGATCGATGGCGATGCGCCAAACGCCGCTGCCGCCGCTGCTCAGGCCGGTGAGATAGATGCGATCGGGATCCACTGGATAGTCGCGCTGGATCTGCTCGATCAGGCCCACTACGAATTCGGGCATGTCCTTTGAATCCCAGAATCGCCCGGCCGGGGCCTGCGGAGACAAAAAGATAAAGGGTGTGTCGGCCTGAAACTCCTTGCGATCGCGGCAGTAGAGCGGAATCGCCTCGACGAACAGGGCCTGATGATCGTCCCCCCCTTCGACGATGC
>JBBQCK010000396.1:0-3673 GCA_038318605.1 Tepidisphaerales bacterium
CCGCGAGGGTCAGCGTTGCCGCGCCGACAGAGGCGACGGTGTTCTTGTTGGCGCTTGCGTTGGTCCCGGCAGTCGAATTGAGGCCTTGAACCTGCTGGTTCAATCCGTTCAGATCAAGCGTCCCAACATTCGCGCTGGCAGCCTGGCCGAGGTTGACGGTGGTGCCGGTGGGCAGGCGGTCGTTGCCGGCGGTCAGCAGAACGATGCCATTGTTAATCGAGGTATCGCCGGTATACGCGTTCGCGCCACCTAGTGAAAGGGTCCCTCCACCCTGTTTGACCAGGATGCCGCCCGAGGTCTTGTCCTGCAAGATGCCGTTATATGTCAGAGTGCCCGAGCCAGGCGCGCTGATGGACGTTCCAGCGCTTGCGCCGACGTAAATCGAACGGCTGCTGAGATCGACTGTGCCGCTACTGACGATGCCGAGGCGGCCACCGTTAACTGTCACGGTATTCGCGGCGTTGCCAAGGCTTCCATTTGCCGTGAAACGCACTTCACCGCCGGTGATGCTGACAGCACCGGTGAAGGTATTTGCGACGTTAGTCACATCAAAGCGGCCTGAGCCATTTGCGTTGGCCGCAAATACGATCCCATTGCCGGGCGTGTTGCTGATGATGCCCCCAAAGCCGATGCTTCCACCGTTGCCCAACGTCAGAGTCCGTGTCGCGCCACCAAGCGACATATTGTTATCAAAGGTGAGGTTGGCAGACGAACTCGCAAGTCCGGCTGTATCGCCAAACTGGATATCTCCGCCGATGGTGATACCTGCGCCGTATTTGCCGGTGACCGTTCGCGATCCGTTGGACGCGACGATACCACCGTTAAGTGTAAGGGAGTTGGATACGCCGCTGCCCAAGGCGTTCACGCCGCGCAATATCACGGTGCCGGCGTTAAGCGTGAATCCGCCGGTGTAAGTGCCGCCACCGGTGGCGAACACACCGTCGCCGTCTTTCACAAACCCGGTCCCGCCTGCCGTTGAGATCGCGAGCGTGCTGAGGTCGAGGGTTTTCCCGGCCGAAACGTTGACGTTGGCGACTGTGCCGCCCGTCGAAAATGTCCCCGTTGGGCTGGAGTAGGTGAAGTTCTCCGAGGCAACGATGCCGGATACGGTGATTCCGCCCGCGACGCTTCCAGTGCCGTTGACAATTGCAAAGTTTGCGACGTTTCCAGTGGTGAAGCTTGAAGTAAACGGTCCGGCATTGGTTGCGGCCCATTTCGACGCGGTCAACGCGCTGCCGTCACCGGCAAAAAATTGATCTGCAGCATTCGCATTTCCCGCGATTGCCGCAGAAGCCGCGGCCAACGCGATTGCCATTGCCGCACGCCGATTGCGTCGGGTGCGATTTGCTTTTGTAGTATCCTGAACGACACACTGACTTGCATTGCTCTCCAACATTCCAATCCTCCAGCCCATGAATAGGGCAATAAAAATGGTAGCAGACGGCTGGCCCGGTCCCCCGGCGCCCATCGAACACGCCGGGAAAATAGATAACCAGCGCTCGGATTTGACGAAGAGATTGCTAATTCCCGAGCCGGATTGCTTTAAGATTTAACGAACACAGGAGGCGGTAGGCAGCGTGTAGTGGGCATTGAACGCGTGCTTCATCGCCCTGCTTTACTCGCTTTCGATTCCCCCATGATTGCGCGTTCAGCATCAATGACGCATTTCTTCGTACGGGGATCGGAAATGAAATCGCGGTAGTCGCTGTTGAGCCTGCCGAGATATTCGGCGCTCAGCGCTTGGAGACGCCCGGCCAGCGCGGGGTCGGGCAAACGTTTGGCAATAATGGCGTGGGCCGCCGCTGTGTGATGCGTTGCGCCAGCGAACGCGCCCCAGAGCCGCGCATAATGCAGCAGGTCCGGCCATGACTTCACGTTGGCGTAATCGAGTTCTTCGCTCCACGGATCGTGAAAAGTGACCCAATAGGATACGCCGGCGATTTCACACCAACTGTTGATGAACGGCAGCGGGCTTTGCAGTGCGGCGATGTCGTCGCTGGTGCGCTGGCCCGGCGAACGTTTTTCCGGCGCAATCACGCCGGCGCGCTCAACGGCAGTCGGAATCTCCTGCTTTAAGTAGAGTATCAGGTCGTGGTCGAGGCCTTGCAGGGGCTTGCGGAGGAGAACAAAGATCTTCCGCTGTCCCTGGCTGCCGGAGCTGCCGATGCGCGTCCGCACCGCGGCGTCAACGATGATTTTACGTATGGCGGCGGGCGAATGGAGCCGAAATCGAGTTTGCAGTTCGGCGCGATTGCCAATTGCCTGTGCGATGCCGTCCGCCAGTTGGCGATCGGTGAGGTCGATTGGACGGAGAAGTTCCTTCAACTTGCCCTTTGATTCGATCGTGCTGCGAAACTTTCCATCCGGTCCGATACATTTCACCAACGCTTCGGAGTAGGACTTGCCGCCGGCCGCTTCGAACAGTGCCCAGGCGACCGGGTCCTGTAGTAGTTGGTCGGTGGTTGTTTGCGGATCCCCGGCTGCCGCGAGATAGGCGTTTAACATTGCCTTTGTCAGATCGTGCGCTGCGTCGTGGTCGATCGATATGTCGGCGGCCTGCGCGACCAGTCGTAGCGTCACGAGCCCCTGCAGCAATTCATACTGGAATGGAAGCGAATGGCTGTCGTCGAAATCGACCATTCCCAGCGCCAGTGAAAATCCATCCGCGCCGGTAGGATACAAGCCCATGTTGCCGAAGTGCGGATCGCCATGGCAGATCATGGTGGCGTCGTGGTCGCCAAGCCAATCCGGCGCATCAATTGCGCACCATTTGAAAAACAGCATTCGGCCGCCCCGCCAGAATTGGTAAGGACTTCCCGCCAGCGAGCGCATTTTCATTGGCATGGCAAACGGATCGCGTTCGTCGAGCCACGGTTTCAGGCTTGTTTGAAGTTGATCAAATGGGCGGGTGGCGGCGGGATTGCGGGAGAATATGCTTCTATCGATGCCCGCGGCGAATGCGCGAGCCGACACTCCGGCCAGCAAAAGTGCGCCGGCAGAAACGGTGATGAACGTGATGAGCGCTTTGAGTGGCAGCTTCAAAATTCCATTTGGTTTGCTTGGGCACCCGCGCCCGCTCCGCCCGAAGTATCGGAAAAGCGAGCGGGAAGCGAGAAGCCGCGGTGCAGAGTTAAAACGCAGGTCCTGCGGGGTTCCAAATCGCGCGGTCATAGCGGTTGTAATCCGTCGGAGCCTTGGGCGCCTTTTGAATTTCGGAATAGGAAAACCAATCGACGTGGCCATCGACGAAGAGGATGTTGCCGCCGCCTTTGTGCCGGCCGGCGAATCGCTGCCAATCTCCCTTGAGTCGGCCGAGCGTTTTTCCGTAACTGGCGTCCGTGTTGGGGATTTCCCCGAGCGACATGCGCTTTTCGACCATCAAAACCACCTGCGAAGGCGGGTGTAGCTGCGTCATCTTCGGGTCGGTTAGGGTTTGATTGAGCTTGGAGTTCAGGACGTAGCACATGAATGTGCGGCGAAGCGAGACGGTTTTGTAGGGAGGAGCAGCCGTGAAATACATCATGAAATAGCCCGCGCCGTCGATGGTGTCGGAACCGGCATCTCCGTTCGCCTGCGAGGTAGATGGGCAGACTAAAAGTCTGTTATACCCTTCTATGGGCAGGAGTTCGCCACCAGCGGCGTCGCAATCCTGAATATCGCTGTAGGGCTTGCT
>JBBQCK010000397.1:0-3662 GCA_038318605.1 Tepidisphaerales bacterium
CTCGCCGGTCAATTCGCAGATGACGGGGCAATTGAGGCGACTTCGAAGCGCCGGCGCGAGTGCCAGGAACATTGCGTTTGGCAGGGTTACCACGTTGGGAAGGTGATCGCCGCTGGCCAGGAATCGCGCCAGCCGCCGGACTTCCTTAACCTGTGGGCCGTTTTCGCCCGCCAGCACGCTCAGAACAAAGGGACCAAGATTTGCGGGCGAGGACTGTGCGCCGCGCGAACCGGCCCATTGCAGCAGCGCCGGCCGATCCAGCAACGCGTCGAGAAATCGGGGCGTGTGACGGAACAGCCCGAGGGCATGTTGGAGATAGACGTTGATACCGCCGTAAAAGACCTCGTTGATGGCGGTTGATGGCTCGTCGGTGCGCAGCGGCGTGTAGAGCGGAACAAGGGTTGCGCGATGGCCAAGGCGGCGCAGGGCAACCGCCAGAGCGTTATCGCGCATGCAGGAGCCGCAGTACATACCCCCCGCGCCCGCGGCAAGGATGGCGACGGTCAATGGCGCGTCAGTGGGTGATTGGGGCGGCGTCACGGAAGGGATTGTAGGTCGAGCATATCAGGTTTTGCCTGATTAAAAGGCTGCGAATGACGAGCTGCCTGGATTAATGGATTTGGCGTTTTTTCCGCCAGCAAATGAGGAAAGACGGGCCATAAACCTTGATTGGACAAACATTACCGGACTGCCGCGTATTGAGGCATTCTTGAAATGTTAATGCGAGAAATGCCTTCATACCGAAAACAATACTGTCGTGATGCCCGGCGGGGCTTAACTAGACCCGCCGATATTTTTAAGATATCACGATGATTTGATGTGTGGGGCGTTCGGCCCCTGTGCTTCGTGAAGGTTCGGCGTCGGACCTCTGAGAAGCAGGGTGACCGCGCGGAGGCGGACGTCGTCGGGCTGTGGGGCCTGGCGGCAATGTCCGCGAATGAGGTGCGCTTCGGCGGGCTTTGGTCGGCCCGATGGCAGCGGAGCGCAAAACCGGGCGGCGATAATCGCCGCTTGCGAGGAAAGGAGACCGGAATGACCAGGTTTATGCGTCGGAAAATGCCGGTGGTCGTTGTTGGGGCGATCACTCTGGCGGCCGCTTCGGCGGTGTATGCGGAACAGCCCATGCAGGCGGATCTCTCCGCCAAGGTCGCGGAGCTGGAAGCAAAAGTATCGAGCCTCGAAGGCGCCAACTCTCAGCGTGTGAAAGACACGCAGGCGACCATCGACGCGGTGTTGTCTGATGCCGATCAGCATTCCAAGCTGATGGCGTCCGGCATGGCCGGGGCCGGCCGCGATGAGAAGGGATTCTACATCGCCGGCAACGGATTTGAGATTCGGCCGATGATCGGACTTCAGTTCGAGAACATCACCAACTTCGGTCAAAACCGTAAGAACGGTGAAAACGACATCGAAAACGGATTCCAGCTGACCCGGACACGTTTCGGGTTGAGCGGATTCATCGCCGACCCGCATCTGTCGTACATGTTCCAGTGGGGCAGCGACATCAACGGCGGCATGACACTGCTCGATGCGGTTGTGATGTACAACTTCGCCGATGCCTGGACGTTCAAGGTCGGGCAGTTCAAGGATCTGGCGACCACTGAAGGTCTGGTTGACTGGAACAAGCAGCTCGCCTCACAGCGATCGCTGGTGAACCAGTTGCTCGGAACTCCGGATGGTGTTAGCGGCCGCGTGCAGGGCGCTGGCTTGATTTACGGAACGGACACGGACAAGTACCGCGTCGAAGCCGCATTTCATGACGGCGTTGGCTCGGCCAACACCAGCTTCCAGGACAATGGCGCCACCCATTGGGGTGCCAGCGCTCGCGCTGACTTCATGATCAACGGCAACTGGAAGGACCGGATGGATCTCACTGCCCGCACCCTCAGCGAAGATCTCTTCGCGGTCGGCGTTGGTGGCGATATCACTGAAGGTGACAACATCCTGGTCTACAAGCTCAGCGCCGATGTGCAGTACGAAATGAAGAGCGGCCTGACTCTGTATGCCGCTTTGCTCGGCGCTATCGCCGATCAGCGCAACGTCGGTAACGACGGCAGCACCTTCAACTGGGGCGGACTCGTTCAGGCCGGTTACAACCTCAGCGAAGAGCTGCAGGTTTTCGGCCGGCTCGATCTGACCAAGTTTGAAGATGATGTGACCGTGGCGTCTGGCGACACGGAAGACACGTTCTATGAGATCACGGCGGGCGTGAATTACTTCCTCGGGAAGAATGGCGGCGCCAACAACAACGCCAAGATCACCCTGGACGTGACCTGGCTTCCGAATGGCGCCCCGGGCGCGCAGGCCTACCAGAGCATTCTGGGCGGCAGCACGGATAACGAGGTCGTGGTTCACGGCTCGTTCGTCCTGGCCCTGTAAGGCCTCGGATCGGTTTGCCATCAGTCGCACGTGCGAATACCCGCGCGGGTCGAGCCCCCACCTCGACCCGCGCTTTTTTGCGCGCAGGCGGTAGACTTTGGGTTGTGCGGCGTCTCTTTCCCCTCATCGTTGGATTGGCGCTGATCGGCGCATCGCTGGCGGCGACGCTGAGCGGGTGCGCGGGCGTTTCGACGTCAAAGCCGCTGGCGGCCGCCAGGCCAATTCTGGATTCGCGTTATGTGGCCGGACAGCCCCGATCGGACGTCATCGAGAAATGGGGCGAGCCTCAGGCCAGCACGTCCTGGCCCCCGAGCGATGCCGATCCGGCCCGCGACAGCGCAGCCGCCGATCTGTTGAGCGGTTCGCGGCAGACGATCTCATGGTGCGACACCTTCTTCGTCGATCGGGAAGCCGGCGTCATCCCGGCGGGCGCATATGCGGATTATGTTTTCTATGATTCACGCGGGGTGGTGATGGGCTCGAGAACGGCGCTGCGGAAATGATGGCCGCGGAATTCGCCGCCAGCGGAATTTACGATCGTTCCATGGCCGATATGACGGACAGAGAATCCCGGCTCATTGCCGCAGGCCGGCAGATTTGAGCAGGTCGTTGGCCCACGCCGCATCTTCGCCCTGGAGCGGCACGGAGCATGGTTTTGAGTAGTCGATGTCGTCGTGGCCTCCAGCGATGTAGACGCGCTCGATGAGGGGTTGGAGCGCGAGGGCGACGGGTTCATCATTTTCACGAAGTGGAATGGGAAGCGCGGGAAGGGGAAGTCGCAGGCTGATCGGGTAGACGCTCCGTCGATCGGGTTCGCCGCCGATCACAACGCATGCCAGATAGGGTGTTCGCCGTTGCGGTGGAAGATCGTCCTGGCCGACCTTAAGCCTTGAGCGCCCCCGATCGCGAAGGAGATCGATCTCGACGATGTTCACGCCTGCCCGCATGTAGGCGCGGAGTTTCTCTTTATAGTCCTTGTTCAATCTGCCCGGGCCTTTGTTCCAGGGACTTAGAAGCTCGATCGCAGTGACAACGCGATTTCCGCTGCTGCGGTCAATAATCTGAACAAAACGATCGACTTCGGGAGCATCGTAAATACGCACGGAAATCGGATCGAGTGTTGACGTGGCGGCCGTCATTGCAAAACCGCGCCGGCCAGCAGCCGAGTGAGTGACTGACACGTCCGGGCGAAAACTCCCGCCCTCGCCGGCACTTTCCTGGGGAACTTCGAGGATCACTCGCTCTTCAGAGCGTGCCCGCAGATCCGGTGGAAGTAATGGCTG
>JBBQCK010000398.1:0-3656 GCA_038318605.1 Tepidisphaerales bacterium
AGCACAGTTCGGAGGCTGGAAGGTGACGAACGGCTGGAGGAATTGGCCGAGATGATCGGAGGCACGCGCGTGACGGAAACGACGAGGGCACAGGCGCGCGAGTTGATGGAATCGGCGGCCGGCGCTGGCGTCGTGGGTGGAACAACCCCGCACACGGCGGATGCGCGGATTGCGGCGGATGGCGCTGCGCCCCAAGAGGTTGTCGGACGGGCAGGAAAGCAGGGGAAAAACGCTCGGAATGATGGCCACGCGGGTGGCGAAAAGCCGCGGAGGAAGGCGGCAAAAGCGAAGTCGCGCCGTTGAGGTTGAACGCGCGCGACGCGCCGTTACGATAGGGGGCATGCCAAAGCATTCGATTGAAGATCTCAACAGGCAATTTTCCAAACCGGGTGTGAAGTTTGAATCGGGCAACGGTGGTCTGACTCAAATATCCATCTCGACACGGGCGGCGGTCGGGGAAATCTACCTGCACGGGGCGCACGTCACCGGGTGGAATCCGGCCGGGACTGCGCCGGTGCTCTTCATGTCCGGCGATAGTCTTTTCGATGCGGCAAAACCGATTCGCGGCGGCGTGCCGGTGATCTTTCCCTGGTTCGGCCCGCGGGCGGGTCACGCGGAGCATCCCATGCACGGCTTTGCACGCACCAGCGAATGGGAGGTGCAAAGCGTCGAGGTCGGCGCGCAAAATCAGGTGGATGTGGTGCTTTCCCTGCCGCGCACGACCGCTGCACAGGGCCTTTTCCCACAGCCATTTGAGGCGCGCTTTATTGCGTCATTTGGGCAGACGCTGTCGATGACGCTCGAAGTGCGAAACACCGGTGAAAAGCCTCTGCAATTTGAGGAAGCACTGCACACTTATTTCACCCTTGGGGATGTAAAATCCAGCTCCGTCAGCGGGCTGGCGGGGGTTACCTACATCGACAAGGTCGATCAATTCGCACGCAAGGTGCAGGATTCTGCTCCCATCCGCATCACCGGTGAAACAGATCGTGTTTACCTCGCAACAGATGCCACTTGTGTCATTGATGATCCCGCCCAGGATCGGCGGATTGAGGTTGGCAAATCCGGCTCCGGTTCGACTGTGGTCTGGAATCCGTGGATCGCAAAAGCAAAGGGGATGGCAGACTTCGGCGATGAAGAATGGCAGCGGATGATCTGCGTCGAAACAGCCAACGCGGCCGACGACGCTGTAACGCTCGCGCCGGGAAAAACGCATGCCATGACGGCGCGGGTGCGCGTGCTGAAGAGTTGACCGGTGTTTGTCGCGACGGGGCGATTGCGGCTTTTGGCCGAATCGCCGGGCTTTATAGCACGGCGATGGCAAAAAGTGTTTGGTCGTCGCTGGGCTCGACGCCGTTCTGGTGGTGTTGAAGAAGTTGCGCGACGCGGTTGATGAGCACGAATGGGTCGTTATTTGATTCGCTGAGGGCGCGGCGCAATCCCTCGATGCCGAAAAACTCGTTGTCGGCATTTGTCGCTTCGGGGATGCCGTCGGTGTAAAGCGTCAACAGGTCGCCGGTGTGGAGCGTTTCGGCCGCAGTGGGGTAATCGGATTCATCCATGATGCCCAGCGGCAAACCACCGGCGTCGGCCAGCTCGCGGACTTCGCCATTTTGGGACGACAGCAGGGGGGATGGATGCCCCGCGCAGGCGTATTGAAGCGAGTGATCGATTGGATTGTAAAACGCAAGCCAGGCGGTCACGAAAGAGGAACCGATTGGGCGTTCGCATAGTTGCCGGTTGGCAAACTCAAGGACTTGTCCCGGATTGTCCGGGCGGCCGGGGTAGGCGCGGAGAATCATCGTCAGCATTGCCATGACAACTGCAGCCGCCGGGCCATGGCCGCTGACATCGCCGATTAGAAGGGCCCAGCGTGTTTCCGTTTCGCCGCCGGCAGCTCCGCCGTGCCGTGATTCCATCGCCGAAAGCGAGACGCAGTCGTACAGATCACCTCCGGCGTCGCGAAATGTTTCGTAGCTGGCCGCGAGCGAAAGACCCGGTGCGTTGGGCATTGTCTCTGGCAGAAGTGCACGTTGAATCGCGGCAATCTGCTCGACTTCCGCCTGCGCCCTGAGGTTGGCCTGGACAAGCTGGCGCGACATCTGGAGGTTGGTGATCGCGGAGCCGACGAGATTGGATCTGAAAATGAGATCTTCCAGTGAGGATAGATCGAAGGGCAGGTCGCCGGATTGAAAGACGATGATCCATTCCGACGGTGCCGCATCGGCGAATACCGGCGCGGCCATTGCGGTTGCGGCATGAAGGCCCGAACCGAGGCCCGCGATCAGCTCGTCGGAGATGGTGTCGATATCGGCCGCCAGCTTTGGCAACGGCGATCGGACAAGCTGTGAAAAGATGCCATCGTCGCGCACCGGCAGATTTTCAAAATCCCACGGCATCTTCGCTTCAACGCGATCAGCACCGTGCCTGTCGATGAGCCGCAGTATGCGGTATTTGCCCGGCGACAGGCCGCGTGTGGAAAGCATTGCGAACACGCGTTCGCCATAGGCCTGGCGCATTCCCGAGATGATCGCATCGAGGACTTCGTGCGGCTCGCCGAGCCGGCTTACGGCTGCGACCAGTTCGAGGAGCACGGGGATTCTTGCGTTTGCGTGGGTGTCGATTAAGCGCATTGGGCTGGTTGAGATTTCGATAGCCGTGGCCGGACTGTCATTCGCGGCTGAGATCCTTCGCGGCGGAATCGGCTCGATTCACCTGGTCAATGAACGCGGCGATTTTTTCCGGGGATTTTTCGCCGTACGCGCTTTCGACGCCGCTGGAGACATCCACGGCATATGGCGATAGACGGCGGATCACTGCGGCGACATTTTGAGGATTCAATCCACCGGCCAGGACGATAGGAACTGCAAGGCTTCCGTTGGCGCGCAGCGCGGACTCGACGGCGGTCCAGTCGTTGTCGATACCTGCGCCGCCGCCGCCGGGGGCGTCGATTAAGATCGCCGCGACCTGGGGCAGGGGCGTGCGGCGAATGGCGTTGTCCCATTCGCGCAGCGCCTCGGGCAATCGTACATTGCCGGGAAGCATCTTGATGACGCGCAAGCCCGCCAGTTCGCTGACGGTTTGCACTGATTCAACTCCGTGGAGTTGCACGGTTGAAATACCGACCTGTCGCGCGACGGCGCGGATCTGCTCGGCGCTCTGATCGACGAACAGGCCGATCGCCGTTACCAGGGGAGGCAGGGCCGCGACGATCTCGAACGCCAGGGATGGTTCGATGCATCGGCGCGACGGTTTGTGGAAGACGAACCCAATGGCATCCGCGCCGGCTGCGACGGCCGCCAGTGCATCGGTCTTTCGCATCACACCACATATTTTCACCCGCGTCCGCTGCATCGGGCGAAGGATACACCATGCCGTCGCTGGTCCCCAGCGATGCGCGTCAAAGGCACCTCATGTGTGTTGGGTGGACCTACATGGGGCTGGCCGGTCCCGGTTGACATTCGTGCGGGGGGAGGCGGATGCATGGTGCCGCCGGTGGATGCGCGAGTCATGGGGATTGAGCAGCGGTGGCGTTGTTGATTTGGGGGATGATGTAGCCGAAGGAGCGGAGGGCGATCCATTCGAGGGCTTCGCCGACTGGGGTGTTGGGGTGGATGTAGGAGAGTTCTTTGGCGAGTTCGTTTTGGGGCACGTGG
>JBBQCK010000399.1:0-3627 GCA_038318605.1 Tepidisphaerales bacterium
TCTGCTGCCATTGCAGCGAATGCGCCGTGGCAATAAACGTGTACGAGGGAACAATCACCTCGCCCGAAAGGTCCGCCGCCCGCGCAAGCAGTTCGAGCGCCACCGTCGCGTTGCACATGCAAAGGCAATGCTTGACGCCCACATACGCAGCGATCTTCGCCTCAAGCTCCTGCACCATCGGCCCGGCGTTGGTCAGCCAACGACGGTCGATGATCTGCCCGATGCGCTCAAGTAGCTTTTCCCTGCTGCCAATGTTCGGCCGGCCGACGTGCTGAATCTCCGCAAACGCGGGCGCGCCGCCGGCGATGGCCAGTTCGGAAAGATTCCGCTTCATATCGCTTTCCTGTTCAACTTTGCACGATAATAGTCGATGCAGACGGGCGGATAATCGCGCCTCACCATTTCTTCAATAACTTCCACGGCATCGTATTCGACCTCCCGCAGTTCCACATCATCCGTCGCGTTGTCAACAATAGCATAGCTTGCGCGCCCGAGTTCCTTGCGGTTCTGTCCCACGCTTCCGCAATTCACGATGCGCCACGGTCCTCTGCGAACGTCAAAAGCATGGTGCGTATGCCCAATGAGGTAGTGATCGTCGGCGTTCAGTTGCGTGTCCGCATAAACGCGGAGATCACCAACGGTGTGGCGGCATTGGTACATCCCAAGGCGATATTCTGTGGGCAGCCTTGCAATTGCGTCCTGTCGTGAGAAGCCCCGGCTCGCCATTTGGAAAAAATCCCGTACGAGTGGAATTTCGTGTTCAATCGGCTCCGTGCCGAGAAACAGCCGCTCGTGATTGCCTTCCAAGAAAATTATGTTCGGCAGTGAACACACAAGGTCCACGCATTCGTTGCTCCATGGCCCATAATTGACCACATCCCCGAGACACACAAAGGACTCGACCTGCGGGCCGGCCGCCTCAACAAATGCGCGCAGCGCAGGAAGGTTGCCATGAACGTCGCTGAACACCGCAACGCGACTCATGGCAACTCCAGATGATCGCGAAATGCTCGCAGACCATCGCACAGACTGCGAGGGCTAAAGCCCCACGCCGACCGCGCCTTTGAGATATCCAACGTGGTAAAGCTCGGGGCCGCTGTGCCGGCAGGGGCCTTCACTTCAATCGCGATGTCACGATCAGAAAAAACCGATCGTACGCCTTCTGCGAGTTGCAAAACAGTTGTCCCAATACCGCTTCCGATATTGTAAATCCCGGGTTGTGCGTGTTCCAGCGCATCCACCACGGCGGCGGCCGCATCGTTGACGTAAACAAGGTCATACGAGGGCACTCCGCCATCCAGAACGGTCAGGCTTTCGCCGTTCCTGGCGCGATTCATAAAGAACGAGACGACCGAACGCGCCGGCAGCCCCGGGCCATAGCATGACCCAATCCGCAATACGACCGAACGCAACGAATGGCGTCGGCGAAGATTCTCAACGTACAACTCACCGCACAATTTGCTGGCAAGATAGGCCGTCGCCCGATCGGCCGGATAGGTGCATGCTTCCTCGTTCGCCGGACGATCGCTGATGCAATAAATCTGCGCCGAACTGCAATGAACCATGCAAATTCCGCGCTCGGCGGCCGCAGCCGCAATCTCCATTGTCGCCAGCGCGTTGACCTTCAGGCAATCTTCTGCAGCCGACACCGTTTCCATGTTGGCTGGAATGAACGCGGCGCAATGGCACACCGCATCGACTTCCCCGACCGCTTTTCGCACAGTGCCAAAGTCGCGCAGGTCGGCCGTGATCTGCGCCGTCGCCCCGGCCGGCAATTCCGCCAGCGCCTGACGGGACATAATCGTCACGTCAAACCCGCGAGCAGCCAGCGTCGCGAGCGCTTGCCGCCCGATCGCGCCCGATGATCCGGTCAGCAGCACCCGCCGACTATTGCCCGACCCGCAAAGCATCAAAGGCGGCTCCCGTCTCCAACGATCTCGCCCTGCTGCTGCATGGCATCGATCCGATCGTTCTGAACGACTAACTCCCTCCAGTATCGCAGCACGCTGATTTCGCGCGTCTCGAACACCGGTTCAATCCCACGGAGTAGCTTGTCGGCAATCATCATGGGCTCATTAAACCCCGCCAGTGTTCGGCAATAGGTGGTTCCGGAACATCGGGCATTAAACTCGAAGACATAGGGCGTGTTGTCGCGCACTCGAAGCTGAAAGTTGCAGGCTCCAAACGGCTTCAATGCCGTCGCCACCGATACTACAAAGTTCGTCAAGCTGGCATTGTTAACCACATGGGCTTTGTAGGTGTCCCCATCTCGCAAAACCCGGCGCATGACGATCGCTCCGCCGCAGGTACCGTCAAAATTAATGGTGCCACAGGTGTATTCATCGCCGACTATCTGTTCCTGCGCGACGTAGTTTTCGGCCGGCAATCCTGTCCGCCGGCTCGCCAGCTCCGCCGCGTCACGCACGACGAACACGCCATGCGAACGCGCTCCGCCCCGCAACGGCTTCAATATGAGTGGGAACGGCATCGACGCTACATCGCCGTCGGTTAATCGCAGCGTTGCGGGCGATGGAAAGCCATGGTCTTGCAAAAAGTGCGCCGTCGCGAGTTTGTCATCACTGATATCAACTACGCGGGAAGTGCTTACAACCGCAATGACGCCGGCCTCCTTAAAGCGGCCGACATTGGCAGCCAGTATCGGAAGCTCCGCATCCAGCCCCGGGAAAATCAGGGCACATCTTTCCCTCCTGCAGATTTCGAGCAGACGATCGACGAAATCCGGTTTCGATGCATACGGAATCCGGTAAGCGCGATCGGCCGCATACAGACCCGTTCCCAGCACTTCGCCATCGGCCGCGACAACGCGATATTCAGTGTCGGCGAGGCTCTTAATGATGCTCTGCCCGACGCCCCCGCCGGTTCCAGTGACAAGAATCGAGTGCATTGTTTTGCTCGTGGAACGGGTTGCGTGTTTTCACGCCGTCGGCGAATCCGTTGATGCAAAAAGAATCGTCTCATCCGTCCCGGCCGTGAAGTGGTCGATATAAAAACGATATCCAAGACCAAGTCCATCCAGCCACTGCGGAATCTCCACAAAATCCGCGTTGCTGTGATAAAGCGCAACAGCCAGACGCGGGCGGAAGCGGCGGATCGCGCTCTCTGCGCCGCGAAGCGCTCGCAGTTCAGCGCCCTCAATATCCAATTTAATGAAGTCGATTGTTCCGACCTGCCCGCTTTCAACCAGCGCGTCGATCGTGCCGGTTACAACGCCAGCCGATTTTTGCTGCGCCGCGCCGCCCGCAACAACCTGCGTGGACGGGCCGCGCGCGTCAAAGCTCAAAGTCTCCCCGGATCGATCCCAGAGCGCGCTGGGAACAATGGTAATTGCCGGCGACAGGCTCGGATTCAGCTCGAGATTTTTTCGCAGGATATCCAGATTGTCACTCACAAACTCGAAGCAGAAAACCCTTCCCGCCTCCTTGACCTTCGATGCAAAATACAATGCCGTGTCGCCCCAGCATCCGCCCCCGTCAATGACTACATCCCCCGGCCGCGCCTCAATCGGCGGCCGCGCTGCCGGATACCGATATTGCTCAAACAAAAACGTGCACAGAACGTTCAACGGATGGCCGTCAAATTCGATCGGAAAACCGATCGCCCGCAGAT
>JBBQCK010000400.1:0-3627 GCA_038318605.1 Tepidisphaerales bacterium
CGCCACCGATCCGGCCATGCACCGCTCCCCGGCGCAGCCAAAGGCGGATGCCTGAAGCGCCGCCGCCGCCTGATCGAGATCGGCGTCGGGCATGACGATGATGTGGTTTTTCGCGCCGCCGGCCGCCTGTACGCGCTTGCCATGACGGCAGCCAGTTTCATAGACATGTTTTGCAACCGCCGTCGAGCCGACAAAGCTGATTGCCCGGACAAGTGGATGTGTCAGGAGCGCATCGACCGCCTCGCGGTCGCCGTGGACGATGCTGAAGACGCCCGGCGGCAATCCGGCCTCGAGTAGCATCTCGCCGAGCAGATTCGCCGTCATCGGAACGCGCTCCGAAGGCTTCAGGATAAAGGTGTTGCCGCAGGCGATGGATACGGGAAACATCCAGAGCGGCACCATGGCGGGGAAATTGAATGGAGTGATGCCGACACACACGCCAAGCGGATGGCGGGTCGTTTCCGCGTCAACGTTTCGCGCGATATCGGGAAGCGCGGAACCCATGATGAGGTTCGGCATTCCGCTGGCGAATTCCACCATCTCGACGCCGCGCTGTACGGACGCCCGCGCCTCGGGCAGGGTTTTGCCATGCTCCCGTGTGGCGCAGGCTGCCAGCTCCTCGAAGCGCCTTACGAGGATTTCGCGATATTTGAAGAGAACCCGCACGCGCTCGACAACCGGCGTCGATGCCCAAGTGAACTGGGCGGCAGCCGCTGCAATAACGGCGCGGTCTACTTCGGCGGCGCTGGCAAGCGGCACGTGCGCTATGGTTTGGCCGCTTGATGGGTTGTAGACATCGCCGAACCGGCTGCTGTCACCATCGCGCCATTGGCCAGCGGTCAGATGCTGTAAAGTTGCGATTGAGGCGTCGGATGGCGGGCTTTTTACTGGTGCCATGCAAGCTCCTATGATTGGCATCAAATCACTGACCTATAGGATAAGGCTATGCCGGTCGATCCGGACCTGAATGTGGAAATGTTTGTCATTTTGCCCGGCCGGCCGATAGTTTCATATCTGACCTACTGCGAGGAGCCGTTATGACAGCAATCGACACTCCAACATCGACAGTCCCGGCGAGGCCAGCTCGCGTTTCGCTTCCGCTGGCAAATCATACGCCCGAGCCGTATTGCGGTCCTTCCAAAGCGGAGGTTATCGCGCAACGCAACGAGTTTCTCTCGCCGGGTCTTTTTCATCTCTACAAAGAACCCCTGATGATCGTCGAGGGGAGCATGCAGTATCTTTGGGATGAAACCGGAACACAGTACCTCGACGGGTTTGCCGGCATCGTCACTGTCAGCGTCGGGCACTGCCATCCGAAAATCACGCCGAAGGTCCAGGCGCAGGTCGGCCGCCTTACGCATACCACCACGATTTATTTTCATCCGACAATCGGACAGTTTGCAGAGCGGCTGGCGTCACATTTCCCGGCCGGCTCGGGGTTATCACAAAGCTACTTCACCAACTCCGGCAGCGAGGCGAATGAGGTGGCGCTCTTGAGCGCGAGAGAATTCACTGGCAACCACGACGTCATTTCCCTGCGCAACGGCTACCATGGGGGCACCGGCGCGCCCATGGGCGCAACCGCCCACGGCACCTGGAAATTCAAATCGAACATCACGGCGAACAATAAATACACCACGCCGGGCTACTGCTATCGCTGCCCGCTCGGGTTGAAATATCCATCGTGCAACGTCAAATGTGCAACGGATATTGAGGACGTCATTCGGTACGAAACGAGCGGGCACGTGGCGGCGTTCATCGGCGAACCGATACAGGGTGTCGGCGGAACGGTCGTTCCGCCCCCGGAGTATTTTGCGATTGTCTATGGGATTGTTCGGAAGTACGGCGGGCTGTGCATTGCCGATGAGGTGCAGACAGGTTTTGGCCGAACCGGCGGTCGGTTCTGGGGCTTTGAAAACTGGGGCGTGACGCCGGACATCGTCACGATGGCGAAGGGGATTGGCAACGGTTGTCCGCTGGGGGCGATGACCACGCGGCCGGAAATCGCGAAAGTGATGAAAAACAAGATTCACTTCAATACTTTCGGCGGCAACCCCGTCTCGATGGCGCAGGGCCTGGCGACATTGGAAGTAATTGAAGACGATCAGATACAGACCAACGCCCGGATCGTCGGCGCGTTTCTGCGCGATTTGCTCGATGGTTTGGCGAATCGGCATCGCCTGATCGGCGAGGTGCGCGGCATGGGGCTGATGCTCGGTGTCGAGCTTGTTCGCGACCGGGAGACCAAAGAGCCCGCCACGGCCGAGACGGCCGAAGTGCTCGAAATTGCCCGCGAGCGCGGCGTGCTGCTTGGCAAGGGTGGGTTGTTCGGCAACGTCCTGCGGATCAAGCCGCCGATGTGCCTGACGACGGATGATGCCGAATACCTCGTGCAGACAATCGGCGATGCGCTGGAGATCATCGCGGCGAAACGAAAATAGGCGCATCAAGGAGCGTTAGTCGCGGAAGGGTGTCGCGGATTCGTTCATCGGCGTTTTTCTCGCGATGATGAGCGTCACAACCCGCCCGCCGTCGGCGTATGCCAGTCCATGATATGACGCCTCGACCGTCAGCAGGGCGCGGCGGTCGGCGGGGATGGTGTTCCAGATTTCCTCGGTCATCACGAACCAGCCCGGCCAATTCGCCGGCGCCACGGCGGAGAAGTAATCGTTGCGCCGCTCCTCGCGGATTGTGCCGCCCTGATAGAACGCCAGACTCGGCTCCTTGTAGTCGATCATGATGGCTTCTCCTTGGCGTACCGCCCCATCATCGTGCAGCACCTGCGCCGCCTCCTGCGAAAGGCGCATAAAATCCGCATGCGGTAAAAGCCATGCGATGAGGATTGTCAAAATCAATGGCAGCCCGAGGCCCATTGTGATAACGGCGCGGCGCGTGCGTCCGTTTCGTAGAAGTGTGTAGGTCAGGGCAGCGACGCCGATCGCCGTGGCCGAGATCGCCGCCATCGCCGAGTGCGGTAGGTTTTCAAACCCGAATCGTTCGAGTCCCGGCACGGCGCCTGTGAATAGCCAAGGCGCCAAACCCATGATCGCGATCGCGATTGACCAGATTGCCGTGCCAATGTGAAAAGAGCGGCGCTGAAATTCGCGGTGCGTGCGTTCCAGCGCACCGATGATCGCATCGCCCACGATGAGGGCGAGCATAGGGTAGACCGGCAGCATGTAGTGGACCAGCTTGGTTTGGATCACTTCGAACATGAGCCAGGGCCCGATGATGGCCGCCAGCGCGAACTGTCGGAGCGGGTCTGCACGATTCTTGAATGCCAGATAGATCGACACCGGCAGCAGAAGACTCCAGGGAAGAAAGGTTCCCCAGATCGTCAGCAGGTAATATCCCGGCGGCCCGGAGTGGCCTTCCAGACCGGATTTTGCTCGGTTGATTACGTCGTGTTTCAACGCGGTGACGATGAATCCAGGATGGCGGTGCTCGACGAGAATTATCCAGGGCGTGACGATCAGGGCGCATAAAACGATCGCAGTGATCGCTTTGATGAATACATCCTGTGTTTTGGTGGGCGGGCCGTCTGTGGGAGATTTTTGAATTCGCGGCCGCCACGCCGTAGACGATTCAGGCGAGATTTCCGTCGGCTTGGAAATCTTTGAAAATCGG
>JBBQCK010000401.1:0-3624 GCA_038318605.1 Tepidisphaerales bacterium
GGGTGAGCCGCCGCACGAATCGCCCGAGCTTTTCGCTGTAAAGATGCTTTTCCGCCGCCTCCTTGATCTCATCGGCCGCGCGGTTGTATCGCTCCGCGCGATAGCGATCGCCAAAGCACACCGCAAAGTTGCGCGCGGCTTTCAGGCCGCCATAGACCGTCGCAACGGTGAATGCATGCACGCCCCAGCGTTCTTCCCAAAGGTCATAGCTCGGCAGCGGCAGGCCGGTCCGCTCGTCGCGATACTCAACCATGAAATCGGCGGCTTTCTGCACCACATCCACCCAGAGCGGCCGGATGAACTCGATGTCGCGATAGCGGTGGTAATGCCGCCACATCGCCCACACAACCAGCGCCGTCTCGTCCTCCTGAATGGGCAGAACGCGCGTGCCGTTGAGCACCCACGGATGCCAGCTTGAGGCGGGTGAGCCATCGGGATTGTATTTGTGATGAAAAAATCCTTCCGGCGTGATGACGCGCTGGCAGAAGGTGTAAAACCAGCGTGCCAGATCGGGGAAGCCCGCCAGGTCGAGACTGTTGGCAACCAATGCGCCGTCGCGCGGCCACATATATGAATAGGTGTCGCGCGAATACTGCATGTAATCGCTGTCGTTGGCCGCGACGATGGCGCCGTTGTTGTCGATCTGAGTGCGCACCACGAGCAGCGATCGCTTGAATAGATCGACGACATTCATGGGAAGATTCCCATAGTTCATGTTGGTGCCACCGAGCCACAGCCGCCAATAGCTGGTGGTGCGGTCGATGACGCCCTGTGGGCCCATCTTTGTCAGCCAGCGATGCAACTCGACGAGTTCATCGCGCCCCTGGCCGGCGATCATGACCATATAACAGACCTGATCCTGATTCGGTCCGACATGCACATGATGGGCGATGGTCGAATCGACGGCGCCCTGCGCAATGGCATTGCCTTGAAGATGTCCATCCTCGGCGTCGCGCCAGGTTCCCTCGGCGCCATGAAAACCGCTGGTCCCAGTTGCGTATTCGTCAATGCGCTGTTCACCGCCGCCGAAAAATGTCGTCAGCAGATAGCGCGTCGCCCGGTAGTGAACCAGCGATCGCATGTCCGGATCAAAGTAAGCGGTGTCGCCGACCTTGGTGCCCCACATGTGAAAATCCTGATGATGGAAGATCCGCACCATTCGCTCGCGCGCGGAGTTGTTGCGCACCTTGATTTTCCGCACCATCACCGGCCGGTGAAAATCGACAACATCCTGGCATTCCAGCGTCAGCGCGAGATCAGCGTTGTCGAGCGTGACGCTGGTTGTGAGCGTGTCGGGTATGTAGCGCTGGCGAATCTTCCATGCAGGGTCGCTCGACCAGAAAAGTCGCGAGCCGTGCCGGCCGGGACGGTCAGCGTGAAGATCGGCGTAAACTCCGAAGCGGCAAGGCCCGTTGCCGGCATGGTTTTCCTGTCCGACGTGCGGGAAGTAGATGTCGCGAATCTGGTAGCTTTGATCGAATGTGACTAGCAGCTTTCCATTACCGACGGGGATGTCGCGCGGCATCGTTCAATGACCTTCCTGGAGAGCCCAGATCAAAAGCGTGCGCGCGGCCTGGCAGAGGCGCCCGGATCGCGCGGAAATGAGAGGGTCCGCCATGAATTATTTCGGCGAGCAGCGGGGTTTACTTCACCTCAAAGCCCCAACTTGCCGCAATCGTCTGCCGCTCTATGATTGGCTCGATATGACACAATCGACCGCTTCCAAGCTGAATTGGGGCATTATCGGGGCCGGCAACATCGCCAAGGCAATCGCCGGCGGACTGGCGCATTCAACCACAGGCACGCTATTAGCGGTCGCAAGCCGCGATCAGACGAAGGCCGACAAGTGGGGCGCGGAGTTCAAGGTTCCTCGATGTTATGGGAGTTATGAGGCGTTGCTGGCCGACAGCGATGTGCAGGCGGTCTACATCGCAACGCCGCACCCGATGCACGCCGAGTGGGCCATAAAAGCCGCCGAGGCCGGCAAACATCTCCTCATTGAAAAGCCGATCGGCGTGAACCACGCGCAGGCGTCGGCGATTTATGAAGCCGCCCATGCCAATGGCGTCTTTGCGATGGAAGCGTTCATGTATCGCTGCCATCCCCAGACGCACAAAGTCATCGAACTGGTGCGGGAAAAAACTGTCGGCGATGTGCGCGTCATTCAGGCGAGCTTCAGCTTCAACAGCAAATTCACTCCCGATGCGCGACTGTGGAATAACGCGCTGGGCGGCGGCGGCATTCTGGATGTGGGTTGCTATTCAGTGTCGATGGCCCGGCTGATCGCCGGCGCGGCGCAGGACAAACCATTCCTCGATCCAATCGCCGTCACAGGCGCCGGCAATCTCAACGGAACAACGGGTGTCGATGAATATGCCGTCGGCACGCTGAGGTTTACTGGCGGCATTGTTGCGGCGGTCGCCTGCGGCGTCGGCGTCGGGCAGGATAACGTCGTGCGCATCTTCGGAACAGAAGGAACCATATTGATCCCCAATCCGTGGATTCCGCCAAAAGAGGGCGGCACGTCGAAGATCATCATTCATCGAAGGGGGGAGAAAGAATCGCGCGAAATCAGCGTCGAGTCCGACACATGGCTGTATACATTTGAAATCGATGAACTGGCGAGAGGCGTTTGGGAAAAACGCACGCAGGCGCAGTCGCCCGCAATGAACTGGGACGATTCCCTTGGGAACATGCGAACGCTCGACCAGTGGCGGGCGGCCATCGGGCTTGAATACGAATCCGAGAAAGTCGGCAACATCAAGACCCTGAACAGCCGGCCGCTGGCGGTACGCCCGGAAAACAACATGAAGTTTGGCCACCTGCACGGCATCGACAAGCCGATTTCGCGGCTTGTGATGGGCGTGGACAACAACACCTTCGCGCCCAGCACCCATGCAATGTGGGATGCGTTTTTCGAAGCCGGCGGCAACGTGTGGGATTGCGCCTACATCTACGGCGGCGGCCGGTGCGAACGAGCGCTTGGCGATTGGATCAATGCGCGGCACGTGCGCGAGAAGGTTGTCGTGCTCGACAAAGGCGGGCACACGCCCAACTGCGACCCGGCCGCGATCAAGGCGCAATTCGAAGAATCTTTGCAGCGACTGCGAATGGACTACGTAGACATCTACATGATGCATCGCGACAACCTCGACATTCCCGTCGGCGAGTTCGTCGATGTATTGCATGAGTTTGTCGCCAAGGGGCAGATGAAGGTGATCGGTGGCAGCAACTGGACGCCGCAGCGCATCGAAGAATTCAACGCCTGGGCAGGCAAGAACGGCAAGACGCCCTTCGGAGCGATCTCCAACAACTTTTCGCTGGCGGTCATGAACGATGCCATCTGGGCGGGATGCATTCATCTGAGCGATCACGCTGGCAAGAATTGGCTGAAAAAGACGCAAATACCGATCATGCCCTGGTCGAGTCAGGCGCGAGGCTTCTTCACCGAACGCGGCGACCCGGCCGACACAAGCGATAAGGAAATGGTGCGCGTCTGGCAGAGCCCCGACAATTTTGAACGTCGCGGCCGTGCCATCGAGCTGGCAAAGAAGAAAAACGTCCTGCCGATCAACATCGCGCTGGCGTACATTCTCTGTCAGCCCTTCCCGACATTCCCACTGA
>JBBQCK010000402.1:0-3623 GCA_038318605.1 Tepidisphaerales bacterium
GATCTTTCGCCGGCGCAGATCGGATCACTGGAAAAATTGATCAACGAGGAAATTGGCTCGCGCCGGAACGAGGGCGTCAAGGTGCTCGATCGCTCGGAGCTGATCCTCGACATCTTCGCAACGCGCGCCCGCACACATGAGGCGCGGCTGCAGGTTGAGCTGGCGCAACTCGAATACACCTTTCCCCGACTGGCGCGCATGTGGGGTCATCTTGAACGCATCACGGGGTCGGGAGCTGGACTGGGCATAGGAGCGCGCGGCCCAGGCGAAACGCAGCTCGAAACCGACCGGCGGATTGTGCGCAAGCGCATCGCCGACCTGAAGGAAGGAATTCGCCAGATTCAATTGCGCAAAAAGCGGGAAGTAGCGCACCGCACCGCCGAACATTTCACCGTCTGCGTGGTCGGTTACACAAACGCCGGCAAGAGTACACTTTTCAATACGCTGACCAGCGCCGGCGCGTATGCCGATGACAAGCTGTTCGCGACGCTGGATACAAAGACGCGCGCCTGGCGCATCGAAAAAGGGATGACCGTTCTTCTGAGCGACACCGTCGGCTTCGTGCGCGATTTGCCGCACAATCTCGTTGCATCGTTTCGCGCAACGCTCGAAGAAGCCGTTAATGCCGACCTGCTTCTACATGTGCTGGATGTCGGACACCCTCATGCCGAGCAGCAGTATCGCAGCGTTCACGAAGCGCTGACAGGAATCGGGGCGGCCAACAAGCCGGAAATTCTGCTGTTGAACAAAATCGACACCGACGAGGGGGAAAACGCGTTTGCGGAATGGAGAACACTGCATCCCGATGCACTGCCGGTCAGCGCCCGCACCGGCCTCGGCCTCGATAAGCTCACCGCGGCGGTTTACGACGCGGTTCGCGGGCAGGAAATCGAGGCGACGCTGGAAGCGGATGTCACCAACGGTCGGCTGCTGAGCTTCATCGAATCGCACGCGCGTATTTCACATCGCGAATTCATCGACAACAAGGTTCAGCTACGCGCGGTGATGGGCCGCAAGACCTTTGAGGGGCTTTCTCGCAATGGGGAAGTGAAAGTGACCGCGGTGAACGAGCGCGACGCCGTTGCGCGCTGACGCGACCAAGGTTGCGGGTGTTGCGTCACGCTCACAGCGCCTTGAGCAGCAGGCGGGCGAGCCGGCTGCCGCCAGCGCGGGCGTTATCGATGAATTGCTGGCAGACTCGATTGGTGACAGACATGAACTCCTCCATCCCCGCCAGTCGCTCTCGCGTAAGGCGCACATCAGATCGGCCGGCGGCGGATTTACCCAGCGCCTTTGCATCGAGCATACGTTGACACTGCTGAATCGCTTCCAGAACCGGGTCCATCTCGCGGCGCTTGCGTTCGGCGGCGATGAGCGAAAACATCTCCCAGACATCCGAGTGCGTCTCGAAAAACTCGCGGCGCTCGCCGCGCCGATGGATGCGCCGAACGATGCCATACTCGCACAGGCCGCGAAGGCTCATCGAGGTATTGCCCCGGCTGATGTTTAGCCTATCAATCACGGCATCAGCACAGAGCGGCTCGCCGGTGATGTAAAGCAACGCGTGAATCTCGGCCATCGTGCGGTTAATTCCCCACGTTTGCCCCATTTCGCCCCAGCGCCGAATGAATGCATCCTGCGCGGCGCGAAGCTGAATGGCGACATCGGGCATGGCATCGATCACGGACATGGGAAATCTCCTGTTCTTTCAGATATTACTGAAAGTATAGGAGGCCCCCGCCGTGCCGCTTTCAAAGTTGGTGAAACCCAAAGCGGCCATCGCCGGCCGCCACGAACATTTTGGTCAGGGAATGACCTTGTTCAGCGGGTACGCGATAATGCCCGTTGCACCGGCACGCTTCAGGCGGGGGATCAGTTCCCGCTCCTGCTTTTCTTCGAGTATCACTTCGACCGCCACCCAGTTGGAGTCGGCCAGCCGACTGACCGTTGGGCTGCGCTCGGCGGGGAGAAAGTTGAGCACTTCAGCAAGCTTGTCCTCCGGCACATTCATCTTCAGGCCCACCTTGGCGCGGGCCTCGATGGCGCCCCTGAGCAACATCGCGAGATTTTGCATCTTCTCTCGCTTCCAATCGACCTGCCACGCATCCTTGTTGGCGATGAAGCGAATCGTGCTTTGCAGCAGCGTATCGAGAATCCGCAGATTGTTGGCACGGATGGATGACCCGGTTTCGGTCAGTTCGACGATCGCATCGAGCAGGCGCGCCTTGATCTCGGTTGTGCCCCAGGAAAATTCCACCGTTACCGGCACGCCAAGATTCTGAAAATACCGGCGGGTGGTGTTGACGATTTCAGTGGCGATGACCCCGCCTTTGAGATCCTGTGGCGAGCGGACAGGGCTTTCATCGGGAACGCAGAGCACCCAACGCGCCGGATTGGAGGTGGCGCGGGAATAGGTCAGTTCACAGATTTCAACGATGTCGTTCTCGTTGCCATTTTCGACGACCCAGTCGTACCCGCACAGGCCGCAATCGATGATGCCATCCACCACATAGCGGCTGATTTCCTGCGAGCGGAATAGCACCGCTGCAATCTGTTCATCATCAACGCGTGGGAAAACACTGCGCTCCGGTATGCTGACTTTGTAGCCCGCTCGCCCGAAGAGTTCGACCGTGGCATTCTGCATGCTGCCGCTGGGCAGGCCCAGTCGAAGAGAGGATGGTGGAAGCCGATCGGTCATTATATTCGTAGGCAGTATGCACCAGGCGGCAGTCGGAAAACTTTCGCGCTCCGACTACGATTTTTTCTTTTTTGATGGTTTGGCGTTCTGGGCGTGGTGGCGGGCGGCTGCGTAAAATTCGTAGCATTCCTCCGCCTTAAGCTGATGCTCCACGAAGCGCTGCGCCTCTTCGGCACCTACGCCAGGATCGACGCAGTTTTCGGCCTTCAACAGAGCCAGGATCTGATCGTCCACCGGCACGGCGGCCGCCTCAAAGCCGTAGACCATCGCATATGCCTCGGTAAACGGCACAATCTCGGGGAGATCGCGGAACAACTGCCGTGCATCGCGCCGCGGAATGGTCCGCAGCCGCGCCAGCGAAAGCGTGTGCTCCTTGTCGAAGATTCCGTTGAGCCCACGGATGACCATCGACACCCGATGCTCAAGGTCGGCCGCCGGACCGCCGTAGTGCGGCAGGATCAATGCGTGAACCTCAAGATCGGTGGCGACGCGCAATTCGTTAAAATCGACAAACTCGATCCTGATCGCCTTTATCGCGGATTCGGCGCGGGCGTCGGTCGTGTTCATGGCGAAGCAGCCGCGCACGAACGCTTCGAGCGGATCGGAAAGCTCGATGGGCGCTGGCTTGTGCTCCTTCATCCAGGACTTGAAACAGGAGCGAAGGCGATCGGCGTACTTGGTGGCGTTCTTCATTCGGGTTGAGGTTTGTAGTGATCGAAACGTAGTTCGGCAACAATTGAACGGGGCAAAACCGCGATTCGGCGCGGCTTTTTCACCCGGCTTGCCCCGCCTGTTCGGCAGAGCCCTGACTTTCCGGCGATTGGACCGGTTCGGCGGCCGGCCTTTCACCGGCGGCGCCATTCGCAAGATCCGCATCTCCTGCACCATTGGACTCGGCATCGGCATCGCCGATTGACCCATCGTC
>JBBQCK010000403.1:0-3615 GCA_038318605.1 Tepidisphaerales bacterium
CGCGTCGTCCGTTGCTGCCATCGCCCAGATTGTTCCGCGCGGCGGCAGCTTGCCGATCTCGATTCCCTTTTCAGTTGCACTGGCGGGCATCAACTTGTTGTTCAACGGCCATTTCATCAGCAGCCTGTTCGCTTTTATTCCGAACACAGTTTGCCCCGCTCGTACCAAGCGGGCCGCGGTGATCGGATCTTTTCGGCGGCGCGACCCATATAGAAACCCACCGCCCCCTTTGGAACCGACACTGTCCGAGCGCCGATCCATCGTTCCCACTGCGTTGTTAAACGCGAACGCCATGAATGATGGATCAGCCTGGTCGATGTCCGCGACCGGGCCAGGGCCGTCCCTGTTCCCGGCCGAAACCCAGCTCAACGATTGCGGATTGATTACAAAGACATTCAACACCAGATATTTTCCGCCGGCCGTCGTCGTGAAGATGTCGTTGATGCGCCCCTGGCCGTCGTGCGTTGCAGGCCCGCCTTGTTTTTCATTGCTGTTTCCCTGCCCGGAAATGATCGCAGACTTCTCCGGCGTGCCTGTAATCGGGTCGAGCCGCCAGATTGAGAAGCCGCCGTCTGCCTGATTTTGCCGCCCGGCGCTGACGAACAGTTTGCTCCCATGAACCATGACGCTTCCGAACACCGGGCTTGGGTTTTCCAATTGTCCTGAGTTGATGATCTGCCGCCGATCCGGCGCTGCCAGAAAGCGCCACGCCAGAGCCCCATCCGTGCAGCGCACCGCATAGACATATCCATCGCGTGATCCGAAAATGCACAGGCCTCCAAATATCGTCGGTGGACTGTCGATTCGGCCGTCAGCGTCGAATGTCCACTTGATCGATCCCGTGGATTTGTCGAGCGCATAAAGGCGATGCTGATGCGTCGCCGCCAGATATACGCTGTCGCCAGCGACTACGGGCGGCGTAATTGCACCGCAAATATCGTTCTGCATCTCCCAATCCGCCATGATCGGTCCGGCGGGCGGCTTCACCGGAATCTGTGTATTCACCAGTTCTTTCATGCCGGCGGTTATCGACGTGTGCGAATAGGACATGCGATCTTCGCCGCCCAGCATCATCGGCCAGTCTTGGGTTCCGGTTGCGGCCGCAACGGCCTGACCATAAGCCGGGCCTTTCTCCAATCGCGCCGGGCCAGCGACGCGCATGCTCGAATAATCGCGCGCATGGAGCGAGATAAAACCGCGCAGCCACGATGTGCATCCGCAGCCATCATTGCCGGCGAATATCTGACCGTAAGCCGGCACCGAGCCCTGGTCGCAACTGCTTCGCGAAATCGACAACGCCGAATAGGTGTCGTCGCGCAAATCGACGAATCGCGCAAATTTCCCGGTCAGAAATCCATTTGCAGTTCCCCGGATTGTCGAGCAGAACAAGGGTGGATCCTGATAGACGTTTTTCGGCATTTCATACTGCTTCGCCACGACCTTGCCGGTTTTGGCGTCGAACGTCACCACGGCGCCGCCGTACGCCGGCAGCAGCATTCCATCCTTGTAGCGCAGCTTATAATTCCATTCCGTCTCGCCCGGAACGCCGAGCTTCGGCACGGCCACATCAAACGTTGGCTTGCCTGTCGCTCCGTCGATCCGCACCAGATGCGAATACGCCCCGATGTTCGGCTTTTCCTTTCCCTCCGTTACGTCGGCACTGACCAGAAACACGGCCCCCTCGGCCGAAACCATGTTGTAACAGTGAAACCCCGCCACCACATTGCTCGTCCAAATGGGCTTGCCCGTCTTCAAATCCAGCGCGACGAGCGAATCCAACTCCGCGATCTGATTGCCATAATGCGAACGCAGAAATCCGTCGAGTTTTGTCAGAGCGATATAGACACGACTATCGCTTTCGACTGCCAGCGCAACGTCCAGGTCTCCGGGCGCCGTCCAGTTCCAGAGCAACTTGCCGGTAGCCGCGTCAAGCGCCGCCGCATCCGGCGTTCCCGCGCCGCCTACCTGAATGAGAACGCCGCCGACGATCATGTGCTGTATCGAAAGCGGTCGGTTGCGAAATTTGAATTCTTTAGGCGGACCACCATTTTTGAGCCCGTCCTTGTAGACCATCATTTCCTTGCCGCTCGCAAGATCCAATGCCCTGGCGGTGGTGGAGTCGCCAAGTATGCCATAGGCGAATTTCCCATCCGTACAGACCGTACTCTCCTGCATACCGCGCGTCGCGTCCGTGGTCTTGGGCTCCGGGCGTCGCCAGAGCAGCAGGCCGTTAAACGCGTTGCGACCATCAATCGATGTGCCCAGATCCACGTGCTCACTGAACTTCCCACTTTGCAGCCAATAACCTCCACCAATCCGCATTTCCGAAGCCGCCGATCCGCCGGCCGACACAAACCACTGCACGCCGCGCGGCATTCCCACCAGCGCATCGGGGCTTTGCGGATTTCCCGCGGGGCTGTAGTTGTGATGCGTCCATTCCCCCATCTCTGCGGGAAGCGCCTTGCGAACGACCTCCCACTTGTCGTGCGTTTTCAAATAGGCCGCGCCGTACGGTGATACGACGCGCATGATTTCATCGCGATTCGGGGCGGCCGATCCGAGTGCATCCAAGTCGGCAATCAGAAGTGTTACAAGGTTGTCGTTGTAAGGCAGGGGAGCATATGACGAAACCTGCACGAACGTCGCCGGCCCGCCACCGCGCCGGCGTCTGCGCGCATCCACGGCCGCACCCGCAGCGGTTGACAGACCCTGTACAAGCATTCGGCCATCATGCGCCAACTCAATAGCGATTAATCCATCGCCAAAACCAAGTTGAACGCAAAGCCCCGAATCGATGCCCGTCTGTTGACGAACATCGGCCGCCAGATCAGCGCGGGTGGTGGGCAGCCATGCAAGGCAGGCAAAAATTGCGATCCACGATGTGCAAAAGTGTCTGACCATAAGATTTCTTTACTTAACACTATACCATGAGTCCATCGTTCCGTTTCGTTGGGCACTTCGACGAACGGGCGTTCGATGCATACAGGTCGGAACCCGATGCTTTCCAAAAATTAACCGAAAACCCAGCCAACGTTGGCCGGGCATGGATCAGGATTTCTTTCTCCGGAATGGCAACAAGATTGGGGAGTCCCATGTCTGCTTGCGCTTGTCTAACTCATATTGGGCTGGCGTGAGGCGGTCAGGCTTACCAATTGTCCGTTCTACTTCTGCCGCCATTCTTGGATTCTGTGATGAAGTAAATCCGACCCCCTTACTCAATCCATCGCGGCGGAAAGGGTGACCTTGTCATCGCGTTGAGACATCGATTAGACGTCCACAGTCACAGCTGCTTTGACAGAATTGGCAATGACGAGCCGGGAACTGTATGTTGACGCCATGGAATCCGGTGAGCCGATTCAAGCCATTAAAACCGCGATTCACAATGACAATGCGCCATTGCTGCGTGAGCTTTTTGCCCTTCATCCGGAGTGTAAGTCCCGTGTGAACGAGCCGCTGTTTGCCTTTGATTCGCCGGCCATCAACATTGTGCGCAGCCGCGCGATGCTGGACGCGCTGCTGGATGCGGGAGCGGATATCAACGCGAAAAGCAAATGGTGGGCAGGCGGATTTGGAATGTTGCATTGGGCCGATCCGGAGCTGGCGAAGTATGCGATC
>JBBQCK010000404.1:0-3608 GCA_038318605.1 Tepidisphaerales bacterium
CATCGCGCAAAGGTAGCATGGCGCGTCAGATGCGGTGCCCGTTTTGCGAGGCGGACAAGGACAAACTGAAGGTGATCGACTCGCGTACCTGCGAGAACGGAAAGGGTGTGCGCCGTCGGCGGGAATGTCTGCAATGTCACAAGCGATTTACGACCTACGAGCGGATTGAGGAGAACATTCGTTTGCAGGTGATGAAGAAGGATGGGGCGCGGGTGCCATGGGACAAGGGAAAGATCGTGCTGGGACTGGAGCGGGCGTGTTACAAGCGGCCGGTGCAGGCGGAGGATGTTCAGCGCATCGCGGATGATGTCGAGGACGAGATTTTCAAGGTTCACGACAAGGAAGTTGCGTCCAGCGAGATCGGTTTGTTGGTGGCCGATCGGCTGCGGCGGCTGGATCAGGTGGCGTATGTGCGCTTTGCGAGTGTGTACAGGCAATTCAAGACACTGGATGAATTGGTGAATGAGGCGCAGGCGGTGATGGATGCCCTGCGATTTGAGACGCCGGGGCAGGGACGACTATTCGTCGAGCCGCGCGGGAATGGAACGAAGGCCGAAGGGGGGGCCGAAATGGACACCGCGCGGCGCGGGGGTAAGGGCGGTGGTCGCGGCGTGGGACGCGGGCAGCGGAACAGTGGAGCCTCAGCCAAGCGAGGCGCCACAGCTACGCCGAATGCTTCGGGGGGCGAGGTTGCAGCGGTTGGGGCTGGGAACGCGCCTATTTTGAACGTGGCGCGCGAGAATGCGACTCGGGCGCCGGCCGGCACGAAATGAGACGCGAAGGGAATGGCTGAGGCGCGCGATGATTCGGCGGATCAAGCAAGTTGAAACGAACGTCCGATAACACCCGGAGATCAGCACCATGATTCACACCACAGACATGCGGCACCGGTTCTGCGATAGGCGGCGATCCGCTGGGGAAAGGCACGGGAGGTCTGGCGTCGGGCTGGCGTTATCAATGATTGCCGGGGCTCGGCGTGCTACGGTATCCGTGGGGCGATGGGCCTTTGCTGCGCGGCGAAAGCTCGCGTGCGGGGCGGCGCTCGGGGCGATTGTATTGATTCCATTGCTGGGCGGTGCGGGATGCGAAAGCGCCGAGCCGACGACCCGGCCGGCGCGATATGAGGACATCGGGCTGCGGGCTGTGCCGGACTATCTGCGGGGCTCGTTGCTGGAAGTGACGGAGATTCAGAACACCGAGCCATTCGCGGTGGATTCGTACGGATTGGTGGTCGGGCTTTCCGGGACAGGCGGCAATGATCGGCTTCCACAGGTGGTTCGCAATTACATGTTGGATGATATGTTTCGCCATGGGCTTGGGACGCTCAGCGGCGATCCGCAATGGAAGGATCTGACGCCCGAGCGGGTCATGGCGTCTAAGAACACATCGGTTGTGAAAGTCACCGGCCGGGTGCCGGCGGGCGCGCGGCATGGGCAGCACATGGATTTGTTCGCCGAGTCGTTGCCGGATACGGATACCACCAACCTGGCGCGCGGGCGCCTTTATCAGGTGGAGCTTAGGATCGATGGCGCGAATCCGTTTAATCCGCGCGGGAATGTGAACAGTTATGCGCTGGGCAGCGGGCCGGTTTTTGTAAATCCCGCGCGGCAGGTTGGGACGCAGGTCGAGCAGGACAACGGCACGGCGAGGGCGAGCCTGCGAACGGGCTGGGTGATCGGCGGGGGAATGATCACGGTGGATCGGCCGATCTGGTGCCGCATTCGCCAGCCGCAGTTGTCGATGGCGCGTGGAGTAGAGCAGCGGATCCGGCTGCAGTTTCCCGTGACGCGGGCGGACAACCTCCCTCGGGCGCAGGCACGCGATGAAGGGATCGTCGATTTGTATGTGCCGGTCGATTTCGAGGGAGATTGGGAGCATTTCATTGGTGTGGTGAGCCACCTGTTTCTGGATGGCTCGGCCGCGTTTTCGTCGGCCAAGGCGAGTGAGTTGGTGGATGCGGCATTGCAACCCAACGCGCCTCTCATGGACATCAGCTATGCGTGGGAGGGGCTTGGCAAGCCTGCGCTGGCGCCGATCGCAAGGTTGTACGGCAATGGCGATCCGGGGATTGCTTTCGCGGCGGCGCGGGCGGGGGCGTTTCTGGGAGACCCGACAGCGCAGCAGACGCTGGTGGACATTGCCCGCGACGACACAAATCCGTTTCAGTTCAATTCGGTGCGCTTGTTCGGCGAGCTTGCGCCGACGCCGCGAATCACGCGGATGCTATCGGATTTGATCGACTGTCCCAACGCGCTGGTTCGAATCGAGGCCTATCGCAATCTGGTGAAGGTGAAGGATCAGGCGCGGATATTCCCGCAGGCGGTGAAGGATCGTTTTGTCGTGGATGTGATTCCGTCGAGCGGGCCGCCGCTGATTTATGCATCGCGCGTAGGCACGCCGCGGCTGGCGATGTTTGGCAGCGACAACAAGCTCAAGATGCCACTGGCGTTTACGGCGTTTGATCGGCGGCTTTTGATTCATGGCGGCGAGAAGGATCATCGCAACGTATCGGTTTTTTACCGGGATGAGCGATTGGAAGAGCCGACGGTGCGCGATCTTGAAACACCAGACGTGATGCCGCTGGTGCTTTTGCTGGGTGGATATGGGGACGGGCCGGGAAGCAGCGGTTTTTCGTTTAGTTACAGCGACGTGGTCGGCATTTTGCAATCGCTGAGTGATCGTCGGGACATGGCGGCGACATTCGTGCTGCAGGATCTTCCGGGGGCGAGAAAAAATATTGATGACGCGCCGATTATTCCGGATCGGGCGGACCAACGCGGGCGGGCGGAAGCGAGTGCGCCAGCGGATGCGCCGGGCGTCAATCCTTAGAATGGTGTAACTTTGGAGTTGTCGGGCGATGCAGAGGAATTTGGAGCCCGGGCCACTGGTGGATAGATTATGCGGTACGGGCTTGCGCGCGGCCGCCGGATGCGGACGCGGGCAGTCGGACACGGCGATTTGCCGGGCGATGTCGATTGAAAACGGGCGCGGGCACAATGTCCGCAGGCCCGACGGTCATGGAGGACCACACGTCCATGCGTCTTAAAAAACTGATTCTCCACGGGTTTAAGAGCTTCGCGGATCGAACGGAATTTGTGTTTGATTCGCCGATCACGGGAATTGTCGGGCCCAATGGGTGCGGCAAGTCGAACGTGGTGGACGGGTTTAAGTGGGTGTTGGGGGAGCAATCGGCCAAGAGCTTGCGCGGCGAGGCGATGCTGGATGTGATCTTCAACGGCTCGGGCGGGCGCAAGCCGGCAGGGCTGGCTGAGGTGACGCTGGTTTTCGACAATCCACGGCGCGAGGACGGTACGCGGACGTTGAATCTCGAGACGGATGAGGTTTCGGTAGGGCGACGGCTCTATCGCGATGGGACGAGCGAATACCAGGTCAATAACGCAACATCGCGATTGAAGGATATTCGCGAGTTGTTTCTTGATACGGGTGTCGGGGTGGATGCATACAGCGTGATTGAGCAGGGGCGGGTGGCGGCGCTGCTGGAAGCGAACCCGGCTGAGCGCCGGCTGATTTTTGAAGAGGCGGCGGGGATATCGAAATACAAGGCGAAAAAGAAGGAGACGCAGCGGCGGTTGGAGAAGGTCGAACAG
>JBBQCK010000405.1:0-3607 GCA_038318605.1 Tepidisphaerales bacterium
CGTGTAGTAATGATTCAGCAGCACCGTATACAGCCACCCATGTGCCACATCCGACGCCGGCAGCGTGCCGACTTGATTGCAGAACGCCTCGAAACTGCGCAGCAGCGCGGCAAATCCGATCGACGGTGCTTCGTCGATGTAATCCTGCGCCGCCTGGCGGCGAAGGCGTCCAAAGCGTGAATGGATGCGCCCGGCGATGCCTCGAAGATCCTGGGCCAACGACATTTCCTCCAAGCCGCAGGTGGCGCGGGCCAGTCCGGCGCTGTCGAGTCCGGCGCTGGCACGTCTAGCGCGCGCAGCGCAAATCACTGCGAATGCCCGGCGGGTGTAGGGCTGGGTTACGGCGTCAACACACGGGCTCTGAGGTGAAATGTTCATGGCGGTCTCCTTCATGCCTTTCGCTCGCGACGGACGTTGCCTGCCAACGTCATAGCGGCGGTTTAACAGGCCCGGGAGACAGCGCTGTGTCAGTGGGATTTGGGAAAAATGAAAAAAATCCGCAGCCGTCCGTTGGCAGCGAAATCGGCGCAAGCGGGCCGCTCGGATCACAGGTCCGCCCGCCGGGGAGTCAATCCCCGGAGTCCTCTGACCTCTGATACTCCCCCAACTTGTAGTAGAGCGTTCGAAGGCTGATGCCCAACTCTTGCGCCGTGGCCGCCCGGTTGCCCAGATGCCGCTCCAATGTCGCCAGGATGTGCTGGCGTTGCACCTCTCCAAGCGTGACCGGCTCGTCACCCGCCTCAGGAATCAAAAACGGGTTTGCCGGCGCAGAATTTGCGTTTTCGGCCAGATACCGTCTTTGCGCGCGATACAACGCTTTTTCAATTTCGCCCAGCGGCGCTGGTTTGGTCAGGAAATCGACAACATCCAGTCGAATCGCCTCGCGGGCCGCCTGCAGATCGCCAAACCCGGTCAGGATGATGACCTGCGTCGTTGGGCTGTTGTGTCGCAGGGCGCGGAAACACTCAAGCCCATCCATCCCCGGCAGATTCAGATCAAGAATTGCAATCTCCGGCGCGCCGTCGGTGATCCGCTTGAGCGCCTCTTCCCCGCTGCGCACGGCAATCGGCGTAAAGCCCATGCCGGGCAGCGCGCGCACCAGCACTTCGCGAAGGCGCGATTCATCCTCGACGATCAAGACGCGAAACTGGGAGGTGCGTTCTGCCATTGTTTTAACCACCGGTCGTCGAACCACGCCTGAACAGTAAAGGTATCCACTGTATGCAAAAAGTTGCAGTCCGGATCCGTCGGGCGTGCGGTCACATCGCCCTGCCGCCGCGCAAACGGTTGCGCTGCGGGGCCCAAATCGCGCGCCGGGGCCCGCTCATCGCGCCGCCTCTGGATTTCAGGAGGCCGTCGCGGAGGGGGCGGCCGGCAGGCGCAGGGTAAATACACTTCCCTTATCCGGCCCATCGCTGGACGCGAGCAACTCGCCGCCATGGGCCGCTGCGATCGCGTGGCTGATCGACAGCCCCAATCCTGCACCGGGACGATGTTGACCGCGCTTTGCGGTGAAGAACGGATCGAACACCTGCTGGCGAGTTTCAGCATCCATGCCTTTGCCATTGTCAGCGACACAAAGGCAAACCCGGCCGGCGGCATCGGCATGAACATCCATCTCAATTGTTCCCGATTTCAGGTCGATCGCCTCAAGCGCGTTAAGCAGCAGATTGAGAACGATCTGCTTCAACTCGGGCGCTGAGCCAATGACCTCGGAATCCTTCTCACCGCTGGCGCTGTCTGTGGCGGCCAGTGCGTTCCGGCCGGCCGAAGAATTGGTTTGGATGCGCAGGCAGTCTTTTCGGCCGGGCGTCATGGCCGCGACCATCCGCGCGACATCGCGCGCAATCTGCAAAAGCGCCACTCTGCCCCGCGGCTCATCCGACGGGCGCGCCAGGGTGAGAAGCTGTTCGGTGATCTTCTTACAGCGATAGGCCTCTTCACAGATGATCTGCATCGCCTCCGCCGCGCCGTCGGGCGATGCGCCGGCGTGCAGATTCCGCAACGCAAGTTCGGCGTTGCCGGTGATGATGGACAGGGGGTTGTTGATCTCATGGGCCACACCCGCCGCCAGTTGACCGACCGAGGCAAGGCGCTCGGAGCGAATCAATTCGCGGCTCTTGATCGCCACCTGCGATTCAAGATCGTGATACAACGCGTCAAGCTGCGTCGCCATGGAGTTAAAGTCGGCCGCGAGGGCGGCGAATTCAACATCCCGAAACGGCGTTGCCCCGCGTGTCGTCTCGAGTCTTTCATTGAGCCGCCCCTCTGCCAGCGATCGCACACCGTCGCGCAGCCGCGAAAGCGGCCGGGTGGCGGCGCGGTATTGCAGCAGACCGGCGATCACGGCCATGAGTACACCGCCGACGCAAAGCACGCCCAACACCACCGCCGTCTGCCGATGGCGAAACTCCGCCGCCTCCTGCTTCTGCTGAATCGTCGTACGGATGCTGGAGGCAAGGTCGCGAATTTTGACCAGGGCACGCACGAGATGATCCGCCTCATCGCGCGGTTCAGATTCCATCGGCGGACGCAGCAGCGTGGCGTCCAGATCGCGTGCGATCTCGCGCAGTGATTCAGTGACGCGCAGCGTCAACGCGGCTCTTGCGTCGGCCGCCTTCGGCGCGCCCTCGTCACTCAGTTGCAGCGTGGCCGCCGCCCTGCGAATTTCATCATGCGCCAACTGCTGGTCGGGCACGCGCGCATTCAGCAATGCCCGCGCGGTGGCGATGTGCGCGGCATATTCATAAACGCGGCGCAATTCGACGTTTCCCTGAAGGGCAATTCCAAAATCCTCGCGCAGCCCCAGCAACCCGCGCAAACTGGCAGCGCCAATCAGCAGCGGCGCGATGATCAGCGCCGCGGTATGGATCGCCATGCGGCGACGAAGCGTCATGTCGAAGCGAGTGATACCCGATTGTGTCGCGCGCGGCACGAATCGCCGTCCGGACGGCGATTCTGTCGCCCAGGCCGTCGCTCGGCTACGATGAACGCCTTGATTTTTGAGGAGTATTCGATGGCAGGAAAAAATGACGTTCTGGGCGGCGGGGGTTTCCATCACCTGGCGATCAAGGTTTACGATTTTGACAAGTCCGTCAGTATGTACGCCGAGGCATTTGGGTTCACCACCAAGGTTTCCTGGGGCACGAAGACAAGCGACGGTGACAAGCGCGCCGTCATGCTCGACACCGGCGATGGCAACTTCCTCGAAATCTTCGCCGGCGGTCCGAAAACACCGATCCCGCCCGCCGGACCCATGACCTGCAATTCCGCGATCATGCATGTCGCTTTTCGCACGACGGATATCGACCGGGTCATCGATCGCGCCCGAAAGGCCGGATTTGCGGTGACGGTCGAACCGAAGGATGTCGCGCCGAATGGCGATGTCACGGCGCGAATCGCATTCGTGCATGGGCCGGATGGCGAGGTCATCGAGTTGTTTCAGGGCGAGTTTTTCCGGTAAGCGGCTAGGCAACCGGTTGTTGTCCGGCATTGCGGTCATACAACTGCAAGAGACATGAACATCAGCGGCGCCATCACGGCCGACCAGATGAAGCTGGTGCTCGACCTGTCGCGCCGGATGACGATCACGCGCGATGTGGACGAG
>JBBQCK010000406.1:0-3584 GCA_038318605.1 Tepidisphaerales bacterium
AAAGCCAGTTGAAGGCGGGGCAATACGATCAGGTCATCGGCACCATCAACAAGGATGAGGATCGCTTCACCGATCCCGCCGATCAGGCTCAGGTGCTTTTGATGCTCGCCGACGCGCAGGCCGGCAAACTCGGCCAGAAGGACGACCCCGAGGCGTGGAAGGATGTCGCCATCGCCTACATGCGCGTGCCGGCCGCTTTTCCGCCGGACACGCCGGGCGTTGGCGAAGCACTGCTGAAAACTGGGGAAATCATCGAGATAAGACTCAAGGACAAAGCGTCCGCGCTTGCGCTCTATCAACAGATCGCGGCCGAACAAAAGGGACACCCCGCCGGCCAGAAGGCCGACGAAAATGTAAAGCGCCTCAAGGCGTCGTGAGCGGTGCCCGGTGCTTGTGTGCTGCGGCGGTTTGGTAAAATCACTTTAATGGCAAAGCCCACCAAGGCGCGCGCCGCACTCCCCACCAGCGCCCCGTCCCCCGCGATACGCGCCGACGCTCCAACAAATCGGACAGCGCCGATCATTCTCGTCGTGCTGGTGCTGTTGGTTTTCGGCCGCATCGTCGGCCATGAGTTTTTGTTGTGGGACGACAAGGACACCATCGCCACCAGCGGCGCAATGAATCCGCCGCGATTGGTGAATCTCGAACGATACTGGACCGAGGAATTCGGTTCGCTTTACATCCCCGTCACCTACTCGATTTGGCTTTTTCTGGCATTCGCCGCCTATTCACCGAATGTCGATCCGCTGGGCCTGCACCTCAATCCCTACATCTATCACGCCGCCAGCCTCCTGACGCACGTTGCAACGGCGCTGGTGGTCTACGCGTTGTTACGCAGGCTCGTGCGCGGAAGATTCGCGCCCCTGCTTGGCGCAATGGTGTTTGCCGTGCATCCGGTGCAGGTCGAGGCGGTGGCGTGGGCATCGGGATACAAGGATCTGCTCTGCGGATTCTTCACGCTTACCGCCGTCTGGCAGTACACCGTCTTCCTTCAGACCCGCGTCAATGACCCAGAACAAATGTCGCGCGGGACCCAGTGCCGCCCCAGCACAAGCCCGACGGGGCGTGCGCATTACATCATCGCGGTAATCGCCTTTGCACTTGGTACGCTTTCCAAGCCAACCGCGATGGTCGCGCCGGCGCTCTGCGCCGTTATCGACATCGGCTTGGTACGGCGATCTCCGATCCGGGCAATCCGCGCCCTCTGGCCGTGGGTGTTCCTGTCAATCGCCTGCGCCGTCTGGACAAAGGTCGTGCAGCCCGGCGCCGCCATTCTCGGCGGGCCAATGGTTCTGCGGCCACTGATCGCAGCCGACGCCCTCGCCTTTTACGCCGGCAAACTCCTCTGGCCGCTGCGCCTGGCGATCGACTATGGCCGGCGTCCGCCTGTCGTCATCGGAATGGGATGGCTTTACTGGACGTGGATCGTCCCCGCCGCCATCGCCCTGATGCTATGGCGAATCCGCCCAAGTGGCCTGCGCCGATCGCTCGTCACATCCGCGGCGTTTTTCATCATCGGCCTGGCCCCTGTGCTCGGGCTGACGACCTTCCACTTTCAATTTTTCTCCACCGTCGCCGATCACTACCTCTACATCTCGATGGCGGGAATCGGGCTTGGCATCGCTGCCGTCGCGCACTATGCCGCCGAACGTTTTGCCGCCGGCGGAATTTCCGCGAATCCACAGCGCGTCGGCGCGGCCGTGGCAGGCGTCATTATTTTGCTGCTGGCAGCCCTCTCCGTTCGTCAGGCGGGCTTATGGACTGATGACGAAAAACTCAACCTCCACGCCATCGCCGTTAATCCCGAATCGACCGCCGGCCTGCAAAACCTCGGCGAGTTTTACCGCCTTCACGGCCAGCTTGCTCATTCACGCGATCTTTTCACCGAGCTATTGAAAACGCGTCCAAACTCGCGCCTGACGCACAACACGCTGGCGCTGACGCTGCTGGCAATGAACGACGACGATGGCGCGATACGCGAGATCGAAGCGGCGCTGGACGCAAACTCAACCCTGCCGCCTGGCGTGCGCGTGGATGATGTCGCCGATCGCCGCCGCCTGGCAACCGTCCTTGTCGCCCGCGGCCGACCCGCCGAAGGCGCCCATCATCTGGAAATCTGTCTGCAATCCGACCCAGACAACATCGGCATCCAGAAGGAACTCGCCCACGCCCAAGCACTGGCCACAAAGCGTGCCAAGTAATCCCGCAGAAATTGCAAGTCGCTGGTTGCAAGTCGCTGGTTGCATATTGCAGGTTTCAGCCCTGCCCGCCTCACGTTTCACGCCTTCACGTTTCCACCCCACCAGTCCTCTTCAATTCAGGGATTTGGACTTCGGACTTTCGGACTCAGGATTTCGGATTTTGAGCTTCGCACTACTTCGCCTATTTGCCGCTCGCTTTTGAGCGCAATAAAAAAGCCGGGCTCCCCTGTTTCCAGAGAAGCCCGACTCGTTTGCAATCCTGATCTCGTACGTCCGGCGGCCAATCAGGCCGGCCATCCGTCAACAATCAGTTGACTTACGGAAGAAGCTGCACTTCTTCAGCTGTCGTCACGCTGGCGCCGCTGCCGCCGCCCGCCAGGTAAATGTGGTCGCGACCTGAACCGCAGTAGACGGTCGTCTGCCATTCGGCATGGCCGTCTGCGTACAGAACATTCTGGCCTTCCTGGCTGTGGTTCTTGGAATTGGCGGTTTTCTGCGCGCTGGCGGCCGCGGTCACGCCCGGATCGGCGCTGCCGCCCGGGCTCTTGTCAGCCACAATCGGAATGGCCGCACTCAGCCCCGAGCTCCACTTCTTGCCGTTGTTCACGTCTGTCGTGCTGGGATAGGCGTTGTAGAAGCTGAAGCTGTTGTTGGTGTTCGCAGCAAAGTTCGAACGCTTCTGCACGGTCGTCGCATTGCCAGCCGCCGCATCAAGAAGCGAATCACGCTGCTCGTTTGCACTCGGGCAAATGTAGATGTCCGGGCTGAGGTCCGCCGTCCGGCACAGAAGCCAGAAGGCCGCCGTCAGATCGTTGGCGCTCGGACCACCCGTACCGAACGGATCGGTAGCGTACGGACCGCTGTAGGAGGCGGTGCCGCCCGCGTTGGTGTAAACCGTGCGAGGCCAGGCCTGACGGTTGTCGTTGGCATAGATGTTGATCGCCTTGCCAATCTGCGACATGTTGCTTGCGCACTTAACACGGTTGGCACGCTCACGCGCGGCGTTCAACGCCGGCAGAAGAATAGAGATCAGCAGCGCGATGATGCCGATCACGACCAGCAGCTCGACCAGGGTAAAACCCCGGTGACGTTGGGAAATCGAACGCTTCATAAGAAGCTCCTCTCGTTCCGGCCATTCGGCGCGGAACATGTGCCGCATCGGGCTTGGTTTTGCGAAAGCAGGTCGGCCAATCGTATGAGGTATGAATGATTGCCGCATCGGCCGGAAAAACCGGCCGTGTCACCGATCCGCTCGCCGCTACTAAGCCTACCGCGACAAACCAGTGTTCAGCCCGGAGAACACCCCCGGGCTTTGTGTTGTCAAAAAAGGGTGGAACAGTGGCTGCGCCTCAAAACCCGGCCAAACTCGCCCCCGGCCGGCAT
>JBBQCK010000407.1:0-3580 GCA_038318605.1 Tepidisphaerales bacterium
TTGTCTACGCGACCATTGGTGCCCGCATCCACCTTGATCATTTCATCCTGCGGATAAACTTCAGCAAAAGTCGGGTTTCGCCCCTGCATCAGCGGCGGAAGTGGATCACCGGCAACATGAGCGCGCCGAAGTTCAAAATGCAGGCCATCGTCCGGCCGATCGCCATCCAGCTTCTCCAGGCTTTCGCTCGTAATGACGATGGCGGTGACGCCCAACTCCTTGTGGCGGCGCGTAATGATTCGCAGCGGCCCGGATTGCCAGGCCGTTACGTCAAAAATGCCCGTGCCGGAAAACGTCGGCGTGGGTTCATGGGGTGTTTCCTCCACCTTTGCCGCAATCGCCGGCGACGGGCTTTCGGCGATCCGTGGGGCGGCTTCCCTGGCGGCGCGGACGTCAACTTTGCCCGCCGGTGATTGAGCCGGCGTTTTTGATGGAGCAAGGCTCACTGCCGCGCGCAGCACCGTGTCATCACCGCCTTCTCCCGGCACTTTCACAACGACAACCGCCTCAATCGGCTCGATGCGCACATCTTTTGGCACCGCCAGCGCGCATGGGATTTCCAGCAGTCCATTGCGAATGGTCACCGTCGTGGGCTGCTGCTTCGCGGCCCACGCGGGAAGGGTCCACATCGCCTCGGCTTTGGTCTCGCGGCCAGCGGCCATGTCGCTGACGATCATATTGGCGCTGAGCGACACGCGCGCGCCGGGCTCGATTTCGTCCATGCGGGGCGTCGTAGTAACCAGCGGTACGCCGGCTCGCAAAACACCGCGCGCGCGGGCCGCACGGTCCTGGCCGAGAGCGGTGAGATATTTTTCGAGATGCGCGGCACTACCGCCACTTGAATGCCAGAAGTTGAACAGCCGCAAAATCTGCTGTGGATTAAAAGCCACGCCATGTCGCAGCAATAGCGTCCGAAACTCGCGCCATTTTTCGATGGCCGAACGATCGCACACGCCGATCGACTGCCGCACGGCCATTTCCTCGGCCATGCGATCGAGATCGCTGTCGGCACGTCCTCTAAGCTGCTCGGCCGACAGATCCCGGCCGCCGATCTTTGCTGTTCGGCCCTGCGCAAGCTCGATGTGATCGCTCGCTGTTAGAGGCGATTTGCCGCATTTGGCCTTCAGATCAGTGATATACGCATCCGAAACGCGCGCCGACAGCAGGTCGGTATTGCGCCACTCGAACATGTTTTCCAGCACCCACGAACTGACGCCGCGCGATGACTCCCGAGGCGCGCCGAGAAAACGCTCGTATGCGATCGCTTCGCAGAGCCGGTTGAATTCATCTGGAGTCAGCGTCACAAACCCTCGCGGGACGATTGTGCGATCAACCAGTAGATACACTCGCACCACCGGGCCAGTCGGATCGAGTTCTTTCGCGGCCTGCACACCGAATCGCTGCAACTCGTCGATCTGAAGGAGATCCGCGGGTGTTTTGCCAACAATGTTAAATGCATCATTGGCGCGAACACCTTTGTGCTTCTGGTCGATGGAGTTGACCATCGCCTGCGTCTTGCGGGCGATGTCGGGAATCAGATTGATAGCCTGGCCGTAATAATCAAGAAAATCGCAGACCGGCCCGAGCGCTTTGGCACCGGGTAAATCTTTGATCTGCCCCAGTGTGTAAGAATAAATCGCCCCGAGCACCGCAAAACGGCGGGCTGCGGCGAGCGCGGCCGGGTTGTCTTTCAACGTTGTGTCGTCGTCAAATTCCTTAAGCTTGGCGCGAAGGTCCGAAACCGCCGAATACCCACCCTTGACCTTTCCCCAGACCTCTTTTACGGCCGCATCGTCCACATCGCCATAGCGATCTTTCAGCCATGCGGTGACCTTGTCTTGGGCGGCCTCTTCAGCCTTCTTTAGCAGCGCGCCGGCCGGGTCCTGCGCCGCCTTTGCAAGCGTCAGGCCGGATTCTACCTCTTTCAAATACTCCAGCCTCGCCTCGACCTCCATGCGGTTTTTCTCGAGCGCGGTAATCGACTTGACCAGCGTGTCGGTGTCCGAAATCGCACCCCGATAAACTTCACGGGCGCGCTGCTCGAATCGCAGTGAAAACGCCGCCAGCAACGCATCATCTTCCGGCCCCTTGCTCATTCGATGCAAGTTGCCGGTCAGATCCTCGACGTAGCGGGCGACTTCGAGGACCCCTTTTTTCTTTGCGACCAGCGCCTTGAATTCGGTATCAAACTTTTGCCGTTCGAGTTTCCATTTTTCTCCCTTAAGCAGTTTGCCAACTGCATCCTCGGCCAGCTTATAGGTCGCAAGCACCTCGTTTGCGCGCGTTTTGCGCGTCTCTTCCAGCCACGATTCCAACCCTGCGATTCGCGTATCCGCTGCACCGGCCGCATCCGCTATTTTCTGATATTCATCCTGATACTGCCGCGGCCAGGTTGGCGGAAGATACAGGCCCGCGCGCTCGTAGAACGTCTGCAATACGCGCAGCTTCATCTCGACATGCAGCATCTCGAATGAGCGCCGCAATGCGTCCGCATCGCCGGCCGGCGTTTCGGCGCGACCCGGCACCGCGAAAAGGATGAGACAAAGCGCCGTCAACATGCGCGGCAGATAATCAGCGAATGCGTGTCGCATGAAATTCAATCCTCCCGCGCACGGGGCGCTCGATTAACGTGGACCCGATCAGCACATCGTCGCGCATCGTAAGCACCACATCTGCCGCCTCCGCGCCGCGGGCGGCAAGCGCGCCATCCTCGCGCAGTTCAATGCGCCGCGGCTCTCCTTTGCCGGCCGAGTTGGCCAGCGCATAACCATCGCCGCTGCGCGAAATGGTAAACGAAAACGGATCGAGAGATTCTGCGTCGATTGGCGCCGAGTCTGGCAGATCGACCGAAACGAACCTGCCGTTCCAGGTGCCGACGAGAATCTGCGGGTCGAGGGCCGCCGGCCGAGACGCGGGCGCGGCGGCCGACACAAAATACGCCTCCATCTGCGTGTCCGTCGTCTGGAAAACCCCAATCGCCGGCCGGGTCGAAGCCTGAAGGGCGCGCGTTGTCGCAGCACCAGACGCCGAGGCACCGTCGTCGCCACCAGAGTGTTCATCATCGTCCCCGCTGAATGCAATCAGCAGTGTGATGCCGACAATTGCCGATGCGATGCCCGCGATTGCGGCGTACCGCCCGCGCCGCCCGAGCTGCGACCATCCGGATCGTGCCATTTTCCAAACCGATTTCAGCGCCATGTCACGCCTTTTGCCAGATGTGTAGCGGCAAGCCGTTCCTACTTCGCCGATCGATCGCAATATAATAACATCGTGCGGGAGAAGGAAGAACACCAAGGCACCGAGGCACAAGCCGCACCTCCACCGGCGACTTTCTGGCAACGGCAATTGATGATGACCGATGCGTGATGTTCGAAGGCTGAAATCCGAAATTTGATTCCCCGAACCATGATGAACGCCGGCGCGTACCGCCAATCGCGCGCCGCCTGCCGATTACTGCCTATTGCCCCATTCCAGTATCCTTCCCGCAATGATCGATCCCTGGTGGTGGCTGGTGGTGCTTGGGGTTGTGCTGATCGGGCTGACCAAGTCAGGTTTTGGCGCGGGGGTGGGGCTATTAAAT
>JBBQCK010000408.1:0-3579 GCA_038318605.1 Tepidisphaerales bacterium
CATATAAAATGTCTATCCAACACACGTTGGCCTTGGCACCAAAAATCTGTCCACTATTGGGCCGCGCGCACCTGGGGGGGGGTTTTTTCGGTGATGGGGGGGGGGGCGTGGGGGGGTATTTGCAGGTCGCTGAGTTGTTTCAAGTTGCCATCGTGCATCCGGGCGGCGACGAGGAAGTTGCATTGGAGTTGTTGCAGCTCCGCGAGCGTGGCGTCGCGGGCTTCGATGGAGCCGGCGTATTTCGGAGAAACAAGCCGCGCGGCCGTGTCGTAGCCGACGACAAACGTCGTGCCGGGGAACAGGCGGGCTTTTTCGATGAAACGTGGGGCGCGGGTGATCCAGATGGCCGCGTCGTTTTTAAATTGCATTGCGCGGCGGAGGATTTCTTCGCGGGTCAGTTCGGGCTTATCGACATTGGTGATGCTGAGTTCGTATGAAACCGGGCGTTGGAGAAGGATGCGAGCGGCGGCGGCGAGGGCGATGTGGCCGGGGTGGATGGGGTTGAATGAGCCGGGTAGCAGGACGGCACCCGAGCTTTGAGAATGCGCGAGGTGCGCGCCGTCGGGCCGTACGAGCATCGCACTAATCCGGCCGGCCAGAAGCTGGTCGAGCGGGTCTTCAATGGGCAGGTCGAACGCTTCGATCTGGTCGGCGGAGAGAAGTTCGATTTGCAGTGAATCAAGCTGCAGGCTTAGAAATTCCGACGGTCCACTGCCCACTGAATCCTGTCGAGCGTTCGTCGCCTGCCGGCCGCTGGCTAGCATCTGCACGGCACCCCCGGCCCTCTGTCGCCTGCCCCGTTCAATCTGCCCACTGCCGACGGCCCGGCGCCCGCTATCCGTGTCTCGTCTGGCGGCGCTTTCTGGTACATCAATCTTGCCGGCCTGCGCGAGTAGTCGAAGAGTGAGCAGCGCGATCAGACATTCTTCCTCGGCGCGAGAGCGATCGCCTTTGGCGAGGTTGCCGCCGATGCCGCGAACGTGATTACCATCGTCGAGTGCTATGAAGACAGCGTGGTTGCCTCGTTTCTGGCGATCGGTGGCGATGGTTGCGGTGAGGGCGAGGCCGACGACAGAGGCGTCATCGGGGCGCAGGGCCATGGCGCGGCGTCGGGCGGCGCGGGCCATGTCGATGGCGGTTTGCCGTGAGACGGGCTTGGCGGGAGCATGGCCGAGCAGATCGGCGAGCGAATGTGGTGAATAGCGATCGGTGGCTTCAAGGATGGTACGGGACGAGCCGCCGACGGTGTGGAGCCATGCGAGGACAAGGCTGCCGGCGCCGGTGAATTCGAACACAAGCGGGATGGCTCGGGCGTGGAGCGCGGCGAGAAGTTCACCCGGGGGTTCGGCGGATGGCTTGGCGGGCGGGTTCATGCGGCATTTCGATTGTTTGCGTTTATGGCGAATTATTACAGGACGTCGTGTATGCCCGGCCGATGAAAAAAGGCACTTGCCCCATGGGCAGGTTTTTATAGGATTTTGGACAGTGAAACCGACCCCCGCCGACCAAACGGCGGGTTTACAAACAAGGATGTATCAAATGGCCAAGAAGACAACCACCGGAAATTCGAAAAAGATGGTCTCGACGGCTCCCGCCCGGGCGGCGGCGCCGGCGCGCGTGACGAGCGAAGTGCGAAACACAACGGTTCCGCCGGTGCGCAAGGCGACGGCTCCGAAGGCGATCACGCAGGAGATGATCGCGGTGCGTGCGTTTGAAATCTGGTCGAGCGGGAAGGGCGGCAGCGAAGTGGAGAACTGGTCACGCGCCGAGCGCGAACTGCGCGGGGTTTAAGCCGCGATTTAAAATACCCTGCTGCAAGTGCCCGGAACTGATCCCGCACTGGCAGCAGCGGCAAAGGGGGCGGTGTTGCGCTATTTTCGATTCGCTGCGCCAAATTGGCGATCCGGCCGTTTCTGGCCCAGATTGCACATGGCGGCAGTGTCTTGGTCATGTGCCCGAATTGCGCAAGTTATTCCGGCGCGTCGGCAGCGGGGGGCCCTTGCGCTTCCATGTCGCCGGCGTCTGCTGCGCCTTCGAAGTCCATCAGGAAGGTGATGTTTTTGCGGAGTTGCTCGCCGACTTTACGTCGTAGAATGCGCTTGGCGGCGCGGATACCGGTGCGGCGGCTGACGTGCGTCAGGATAATGTGCTCGTTCTTCAACGTCGGCAGGATGTCCGCGAGATGATCGATGTGAAGGTGCCGGCCGGCCTTGGCGCGGCGCTTGTGGCCGGCTTCGAAGAAGGTGCATTCGGTCAGAAGAATCTGGGCGTTGATGACGTCGGGATTGCTGAATACGGTTCCTGCGGCCGTATCGCCGAGAAACGTTACCATCGGCACTTCGACCCGGTAGGTGATTTCGACGCCCTGGCGGCGCAGCTCGGCAATCTGCGGTCCCTGAAGGGGGAGATATTCGGGCTTGAGTTTTTCGCGGACGCTGACAAGCGAATACCCGAGGCTTGGCCCGCCGTGATGGGTTTCAAGGGTGCGGATGACCAGATCGCGCCGCACCTGATGCGTCTGGCCGGCGGCGAGGGGAATGATGTTATACGGCGTCTGCTGGCGTTCGATGTCGCGCCAGGCGCGAAGCATGTTGAGCACGGGGAGTTCGATTTCACGTGGCAGCAGGATGGTGCCGCCCTTCATGCCCTGAAAACTGCGCTGAGAGAGGTAATAGGCCAGGCCGGCCACATGGTCCATGTGGCCATGCGAGAGGCAGATGAGGTTGCTTGTCAGGGCGAAATGAGGCGCCCGCCCGATGTCGAAGCAGACATCGAGTTCGGGGATTTGGATGACAGTTTCCTCGCCAGCGACGCTGTAGCCGACGATGTGAAATTGGCCGACCTTGAGGCGGGCGAACCGCTGGATGAGGAACGATTTTTCGATCGGCGCGTGGGTGTCGATATCTGCGGGACTTTCCGTGGCCGGGTTCCGGACAATGGCAGACGGGTCGTCGGGGGTTTTGTCGATGATCGGATTTTGGGCGTGGCTGGCCGCGTGGGTGTTGGGCGTGGGGGGTGTTACAGCATTGGCCGGCTCATCCATGGCGGCCGAAAGGTAACGCTCTGACGGGCGCGTGTCGAGACAGAACTGCAGCGATAGAGCTGCGGATTGTCGATGCCTCGAACCTGACGAACTTCTGGAAGGCCCGGTCAACTTCTCTTCATTGCCGAGGCAGCATAACCGGCGCAACTGCAGCGCTATCTTTGAGCCCGCGAGCGGCGGCGATGCCACCGATTTCCCCGCAGGGAATCTTCTTGACCTCCAGCAGGCATATGCCTAAAATTATCCTAACACCTGGCTGGGTCGGCCTGGCCCGCGATCATGGATTCGGCTCTCCTGAAGAGGACAGCATGGGGTTTCCTTCAGTCACCTGCCGCGGCGTTATAGGGTGGGTGCGCTGATCGCACGGAATTGCTGACGGGCGCCAAACAGGATGCAGGCAATTCGGACCGCCGTTTCGAAATTCCACGTCTCGTAAGCCCGACATCGCCGGACCCTCTCACACCTCATGGCACCCAAGGTCTTGAACTTGTAAAGTTTATGCGGTCGCGCAGCTACGCAGTTTGTTCTTTGCTTCG
>JBBQCK010000409.1:0-3579 GCA_038318605.1 Tepidisphaerales bacterium
AAATCCGCGCCTCTCAACCCTCTATGCCGCGTGAGGCTCTACGCCATTACGATATGGTCGCGCCGGCCGTTCACCTGCCGCATGGCGTTTCGCGTATCGACAATCAGCTTCGCATGATCCGCAACCAGCTGCCAGTCATACGCCGCATGGTGGGTCGCGATCAGAATGCAGTCGTACCCCGCCAGCATCCGCGGATTCAGCGGCACACTGCGCATCTTCAAGTCGTGCCGCCGCATTTTATGCGTCTGCTCAACGTGGGGATCGTTGAAATCGACCTCGGCCCCGAGTTCTTCCAGCTTCTCGATTAGTTCAAAACTCGGACTCTCCCGCACATCGTCCACATCCGGCTTGTATGCCAGCCCGAGTACGAGAATACGCGCCCCCTTTACCGCCTTCGCCTGCGTGTTAAGCGCCAGCATCGTTCGCTCGACCACATATTCCGGCATCGACCGATTCACCTCGCCCGCAAGCTCGATGAAGCGCGTTGCGTGGCCAACCTCACGCGCCTTCCACGTCAAATAAAACGGATCGATTGGGATACAATGTCCGCCCAGCCCCGGCCCGGGATAAAACGCCTGAAAGCCAAACGGCTTGGTCGCCGCCGCCGCGATCACTTCCCACACATCGATCCCCATCGCCGTCAGCACAACCTTCATCTCGTTGACCATCGCGATATTCACGGCGCGATAAATATTCTCCAGCAACTTCGCCGCCTCCGCCACCTCGGCGCTGGAAACATGAATCACCTGCGCGATCGCGGCCCGATACAGCGCCGCCGCCACCTCGCCGCTGGGCGCGTCAATTCCGCCGGCCAGCTTGGGAATCGTCTGCGTGTCAAAATCCTTCCGGCCCGGATCCTCGCGTTCCGGGCTGAACGCCAGAAAGAAATCTCGTCCACACGCCAGGCCGCTTTTCTCGAAGATCGGCAGCATCAATTCGCGCGTCGTACCGGGATACGTCGTCGATTCCAGCACCACCAGTTGTCCCGGCCGCAAAACAGTGGCGATGTCCGCGGTCGTGCGCTCGATGTAGCTCATGTCCGGCTCGAGATGCGTCCCCAGCGGCGTCGGCACGCAGACCAGTATGGCGTCCGCATCCGCAAGCCGTCGTCGATCTCCGGTCGCTTCAAATTTCCCCGACGACGCGATCTGCCGAATAAAATCCTCGCCGAGGTGTTTGAGATACGCCCTACCCTGGCGCAGGAGTGAAATTTTTTCAGGATCGACGTCGAATCCAATCACGCCGAACCCCGCCTGCGCAAACGCCCGCACCAGCGGCAGCCCGACGTAACCCAACCCCATTACCGCAACCACGGCGCTGCGATCGGCAATTTTCTCCAATAGCGCCGATGCGCTGGCCGGCAGATCGGACGGTGATTTTGAGGCGACGGCAGCTTCTGTTGGCACGGCGATTCAACGCTCCTGCAGGGACTCGAGTGCGAAGCCTGCAAGATATCAGCGTACCACCCCACCGGCAACGACGCCCGGGGCGTTCGATTCGTCCGATGGCCGGGCCACAATGCCATCCAGCGCACAAAAAACCGCCGGACGGTCGAAACCGTCCGGCGGCTGGCTTGTGCGCGGCGAGCGATCGAACCCGCATCGCCGCGAGAATAACATCAAAAGTATGCCAGCGCTCGGATCAACCGGCCGACAAACCAGCATCCGGCAGCACAGGCTTGGGCAACAAGACCGACGGTTCTTCCGGACCCGAGCCCGGCTGAACCTTCAGTACGCCCTCTTCCATCACCTGACGAATTTTCGCCAGTGCCTTGTTCTGAATCTGCCGAACGCGCTCTTTGGTCACGCCGATGATCCGGCCAACCTGCTCCAGTGTCAGCGGACTCTCCGTTTGTTCCTGCCAGTTGAATCGCCGGCGAATCACCGTCTGCTCGATGTTCGACAGATCCGCCAGATTGCGATCGACGATGTTTTTCAGTTCATCGACGCATTCCGCCTCGATCACCTCTCGGCGGCGATCCGACCAATCGCTCTTTTCCAAATCCGGCTCAAACTCCACCGGGAATCGCGTGCGATGCCGCGACGATTTCATCGCCGTGCGGCTGAACGCCTTCAAAATCGCGCGGCAGGCATATGTGCTGAACTTGAAGCCACGGTCGATCGAAAACTTATCGATCGCCCGCAGCAATGCCATGTTTCCTTCACTCACGATCTCGGCGAAATCGACGTTGCCAAGGCGCGTGCGCTTCGCCATCGCCAGAACCAACGCCAGATTCGTGCGCGCCAGATATTCGCGGTAATGCTCGAACCGTCCGTGCCACAAAATCACGTCGTCGGCCAAATCCCGTGTAACGCCGTGCCGCTTCACGCGATTCTGCAATTCGAGCAGCTTGCGCTTCGAATAGTTGAACCGCAGAAACATCATTCGTTCCTGCGCCGTCGTCATCAAAGTCGGCGAATTGAGCGACTTGCGCGGATCGAGATCCTCCGCGGTCGGCTGATACCACGACGTCGGCGGCAACTCAGGCTGGGCATCCGGACCAAACAACTGGCGTTCGACATTGCGCTGCCGAAACGTCGGCGAGTCCATGAACGCATAGTTTTCCAGCAGCATCGCCTCAACCCGTACGCGGATCGAGCGCGGCGCCAACCGGCCGGCCTTCACATCGACGCGCCGGCCATCACGCCCGACCAGCAGCGTCCCTTTCCTTTCCGCCCGGCGGATCGCCGGACGCTTTCTCACTGTTTTACGAACACTCAAAGTAGCGGCCATTTAAGGCCTCCCTTCCAATAATGCTGACGATCCAGCGCAGCTCTTTCTCCTGGTAAACCAATCTACCGCACGAAATCATCCCATACACATCGTTTGCATCGTAAACTCCTTCCTCAGTCGAGCGTCCCGAGCAATACGCATCGCAGAAGGCGCGGTTCATCGCTATAACTTCAATTCCCTACAACAGTTACTCGACAAGCCGCCATTTTTTGCCGGTTCATCGACTCTGTCCGTTTATCAGACACGCGACAGCCGCCAACGTAGACCGCAATTTCAAATTCCCGAGCCGCCGCTCCGCATCAAGTGCCATTATGGCACAAGCAACTCGATGGTTTCTCTCATTTTGACTACCTATGCAATCTACTTAGCGACCACCATTCGATCATTTTGATGGAAGACCTGCCCGGATACGCCCACGACCTGCCAATTTTGACCGCCGGGACGCATTAGTCGAACGAGCTCAATCTCCATTGAGCAAGCAGCGTTCCACACGCCGAATTAGCCGGCCACCGCATCGCAATGATCTCCCCGGCCGCGTCCATGCTCCGCTATGCCGCATGGCGGTATAACAATGACATGCCCGCTTCGCGCGCCACACTGTGTTTTGGCGGAACGTTCGACCCCATCCACCTCGGCCACCTGCGTTGCGCTCGGGCGGCCGCCGACGACGCCGGATTCGACCGCATTCTACTGATCCCCAGCGCCCGCCCGCCCCACAAACCAGACCACCGCGGCGCCAGCCCGGCCGACCGCCTGGCCATGTGCCACATCGCGGCAGGCGAAACCCCCGGATTTGACGTCAGCAACATCGAGATCAACCGCCCCGGCCCGAGCTACACCATCGAC
>JBBQCK010000410.1:0-3571 GCA_038318605.1 Tepidisphaerales bacterium
CACCAGGACGGCCCCATGCAGATTGCCTCGCCCATCGCGAATCGGCGCGCCACTGTCATCGATCGGAATCTCCCGACCGTCGCGCCGTACCAGCAACGTGTGATTCGCCAGCCCAACCACAACCCCCAACCGCATCACCTTTTCGATCGGGCTTTCCACCGTCTTCCGCGAAGACTCGTTGATGATGTTGAAAATCTTATCGCATGGCTGCCCGCTTGCCTCCGCGATATTCCAGCCCGTCAGCGCCTCGGCGATAGGATTCATGAACGTAATCTTCGCCTGCGTGTCGGTGACAATTACCCCATCGCCTATGCTGGTCAGCGTCACCGCCAGCAGTTCCTTCTGCTCCGCCAGTGCCGTTGCCGCGAGGGCGCGATGGTTCGCCTCGCGGCTGATGCGCTCGTAGGCCCAGCACAAAAACAACACATTCAGCAGGCTCATCGTGACGAATACGCCCGTCCGAAGGCGTGAAAGATGTTCCGCGCGCGGCTCCGCCACGATCAGCCGGTCATTGATCCGCCCAACCGCCGCGGCAACCAGCGCGCGGATGTCGCCCATCGCCTTTTTCCCCTGGTTCAGGTGAGTGATCAATTCCGGCGTCGGCGTCACGGGCTCCAGCCGCGCGGGCTGCGATGCCGGCGCAGGCTGCGTCGCGTTGCGCGCCCGGCGCAGCGAGATGCCATCCTCCAGCATGGCCAGCTTTTGATTGAAGAGTTGATCCAGCCGCTTGACCTCCGCAGGCGATAGCCCGACCCGCTGCGTCTCGCTTGTCGCGGCTTCAAGGTCCGAATGTATGTGTGCCACCACCTTTGAATGCGGCCCAAGATACGCCTCGTCATTTGTCAGCAGGTACCCGCGCTGGCCGGTCTCGGCGTCCATGAGCGTTGAAAGTGCCGACTGCAGCACGTCCTTCGCGCGATGAAGGTGCGCAACATCCTCCTTGGCCGTTATCGCAGCGCGTCCGCTGAGGTACATGCCGCAGGTCGTCGCCAGCAGCAGCACTCCCATCGAGATGAACAACCATTTCACGCTTCGCATGGGTCCAACAGGCATACCCTGATTTCTCGGGAAAAAGCCCAGGCGCCGGATCACACATGCCGCCGCGCGTTCGTTCACACGTCCGGGTTTCTCGGGAACTTCACATAGGGCAACTGCACGCCCCCAAGGCTGTGCGTCAGCCGCTCAAAAATCTTGTCGCTCAGATGCGAATCCAGCACCCCATTCACTCCGTTATAAAGCGAAAGTATCTCCTTCACTTTGTTCTTTAAATGGCGACGCACCGCCACGTCACCCAGAAAATCGCTGCGAATCTTGTCGGCCGGCCGGAAACCAAACGTCCCGCCAAACGAAATACGGTCGTCCTGGTCCACGCCGTCGCCCGACACGCCGATCGCTCCGACCAGCTTCCCATCCTTATAGAGCGGCTCGCCACCGGGGAAAATGGTGATCCCGTTCGCCAGCGGGTTGTTGTTCGGATCCTTCGGGCTCGCCGTCAGCGACAATGCATTCTGCAGCTTGAACAGCGGCCCCGTCGGCCGGCTGTCGATTCCCACGGGGAAAAACTTTTGCGACACAAACCCCACCGCCCGGCACGAGAACGCATGCGTGTCGTCGCTGAAAAACAGCGCCGTCCGCGCCTTCTGCACAGCCACATCATGCGAAAATCGCGTGGCATCGTTCATACGAAACGCCCCCAGCACCTTTCCCTCGGTGTTGATCACCACCACATGCACCCGCGCCGGATCACCTATCGGCTCACGAATCCCGCCGCGCGTGTGCACAGCCGTGTCCACTGTGTTGGTGATGATCCGCCGCACATCGCCCGCCGATAGATAAGGTCCGGTCGCCTTGCGATCCGGATCGCTGATGATGTCGTTTGACTCGTTGGCCGTCCGCCGCAGCAATTGCCCCGGAAAATTCGCAAACGTCGCCGCCTTGAAAAGCTCCGGCTTGGGCAGCACCAGATTCGCCACCGAAATCGCCTGCGTCGGATTCGTCTGGCTTCGTAGCGTTCCCTGCCCTCCCGCGACGAGCTGCGCCAGCGTTCGATGCGCCTTGCCGCGGGCCGGATCATCCGCCGTAAACGGAAACCGCAGACCGCCCACGAAGATCACATCCGCGCGAATGCTATCGGGCGCCTCAAACCCCGTCGCCCCCGCCATCGCCACCGCTTCGTCGAAATCCTTTTCCTCGCTGCCGTCATAAAGCAGCTGATCCGGATGGTCCGGGTCCGCGATGTTGAATCGATTCTTCAACAGCAATTCCGGCCGCGCGGCCACATCCCGCCCGTCGCCCGAAACGCCGATCGCCCCGGCCGGTATTCCCTTGATATAAAGCGGTATCCCCCCCGGATCGCCCACCAGCCCAAGCGGCACATCCCCATCCGCCAGTCCCACATTTGCCAGCGGCACCTGCGAACCAAACTGCCCGCCGCCGCTCTGGCTGTCCAGCACATCGGAAATCAACAAGTTAGAAAATTCCACACCATAGAGCGGCCCACCCGGCGTATTTTTCAACGGAAACGGAAAATGATCCTGAATGATGAACCGCGCCGTCCGCGGCGTAAACGCATTCTCCGTGCTCTCAAAATACGCCGCAGTCCGCGCCCGTTGCGCGGCTTTTGCGATGTCGCGCAAAACCGCCTTCGGCGTCGCGTATATAGCCTGAATAACCCCCTCACGATTGACGATCACAATCGCCTGCCCGTTGCGCGCCTGGGATCCCGCGTTGGCCAGGATCTTGCGTACCTGCCCCGGCGTCAGATTCGTCTCCGACACCGCATCCACCGGCGTGCCGATCACTGGTATCGTGACCTTCTTCGCAAACGCCTGCACCGCGCGTGTCGCCGCATCCAGCGAAGCCGCCTGCTGCAGCGGCGAAACCGACATCAATTGCCGGCCCTCCAGCGCCTCAAATGAATGCGCCGAATTCCCAGCCGCTTCAGTCCCGCTATTCAAAATCCGGCGGAAAAACGATAAGAGCATAGCAAAACTCCCTCGGCCCGTCGGCCGGCAAATAGCCGACCTTCACTGTCGCCCGATACGCCCCACAATTCAAGGCGCACATCCGCACAAACTGCAATACTTTCTCCCCACCCACCTTCTGTATCCCCCTCCGCGCTCCCGCTCATCACTCTCCACTCATCACACGTCGCTGTGGATCCTCACGCCCCCCCTGTCCAACTCGCAACCTGCAACCTGCAACGTACGCTTCCCTATCGCCCGCTTCGCTGCTCAAACCGCAACAGATACTCCCGAATCTCCTCCCAGATCGGATGGAAACCAAATCGCGGCAACTCCGCCACCGCCTGCTCCGGTGTCCACCTCTGCTCCACCATCCGCCACACCGCCACCATCATCCCCGTCCGATCCGATCCGTGCTGGCAATGCACAAAAACCGGCCAGTTCTTCTCATCCTTCATCACTTTCAAAAACGCCGTCACATCCTCATCCTCCGGATGCCACGCATTGCATCGAATCCGAATGTAATTCAGTCCCAGCCCCTCCAGCTCATCATCGTCATCATGCAGCGCCCGCAAATTCACCACCGTCTTCACCCCCATCTCCTTCAG
>JBBQCK010000411.1:0-3560 GCA_038318605.1 Tepidisphaerales bacterium
GATCGCGATCAAGGTGCCCTGATTTCCAGAGATAAGCGCCAACACCGACCACGGCGAGAAAATTGATCGCCAGAAGCAAAACCATCACATTTGAGAGCTTTTTCATGGCTTCGCCTCAATATCAGGTCGGCACAATGCCCGGATTGTCGCCAGCAGCATCGTCCGCGGCGTGTTGCGCGGCGTGTGCGGCCGCCGTGTTGCGATAGGCGAGTTGCATCCCTATTTCGTCGATCTGAGCGTTCTCTCGCCGGTCGAGCGCCTGCTGCCATCGTTCGTGGTGCTTTTCCCGTAGCTTTTCGATCACTTTGCGTTCGACGGCCGCCGCCGCAAGCTGGGCGCGGGCGGCGGTTTCGGCCTGACGGGCAACTTCCAGCGCCGCCCGCGCATCGCCCGCCTGCCGCTGCATGGCAATGACGAAACGTCGATGCGCGGCGAGAAAGCCCAGATCAAGCCTGCCGGTCAGATGGTGAGCGCGCATCTCCTCAAGGGCCACCTCCATCTGCCGGTGAACGTCGGCGAGCTGGCGCTCCGCGTGTACGACGCCGGCCGACGCCGACGCGAGTTCTCGCTGTCGCGACTTTTCTGTTTCGCGGCGAAACTCAAGGAGCGGCTCGAGTTGAAATATGAAGCGTGCCATGGACTGATGCCCGATCAATCTTCAATCAACCAACCGCACCCATAGTCGTGGCCGTGCCCTGGATTCCGGTCGTGTTCGCTGCCGGCGCGGCCGCGCGCACACCTTGCTTGCCAGCCGGCCGAGCGGCGAGCGCTTTTTCAAGCTGCGCAATCCACGCTACCAATTCATGTAGCTGCTGCGTGCTTTCTTCCAAAGTACACGCCGACCCTGCGCTCTGCTGGAGAAATTGCAGGATTTTCGGCCGCGCCTGAATTGCCAGGTCATAAGCCGCGTTGGCGCCCGCAACATACGCACCAATGTTCACAAGATCCTCAATGTCCTGATATGTCGCATGCAGCGCCAGCACCCGCCGCGCCGCTGTGATCTGATCGTCTGGCGCCACATCGCCTCGCACACGGCTGATGCTCTGCAGCATGTCGATGGCCGGGAAATGCCCGCGGTTGGCAAGCGCCCGATTCAGCCACAGATGACCGTCGGTTATCCCCTTCACCGCGTCGGGAATCGGCTCATTAAAATCGTCCCCCTCGACCAGCACCGTATAAAACCCGGTGATTGATCCCGTCTCCGTTCGGCCGGCCCGTTCGAGCAATTCCGGCAGCATCGCAAAAACGCTCGGCGGAAAGCCCTTGGTTGCAGGCGGCTCCAGTGCGGTCAGACCAATCTGGCGCTGCGCCTGCGCGAAGCGCGTCAGTGAATCCATCAGTAGCAGGACATTCGCACCCTGATCGCGAAAATACTCAGACACGGTGCAGGCAACCTTCGCCGCTCGAACCCGCAACAGCGGCGGGTCGTCGCTGGTGGAGACAACCACCACACATCGGCGCAAGCCCTCTTCGCCGAGGCTGTTTGCCAGAAAATCCTGCACTTCCCGGCCGCGTTCGCCGATCAGGGCGACGACCGAAACATCCGCTGATGTATTTCTGGCAATCGAGGAAAGCAGCGTTGATTTGCCAACGCCAGGACCGGAAAAAATGCCCATGCGCTGGCCCAGACCGCAGGTGTGAAGCGCATCAATCGCGCGCACGCCAGTGGCAATTGGTACATCGATATTCCGCCGCGACAACGGATGTACGCTTCGGCCGTCGATACGCCGCGATTCGCAAAGCCCAAGGTCGCCGCGCCCGTCCATCGGCTGGCCATACCCATTCAATACGCGCCCCAGCAGGCGCGACGAGCAACCGATTCGCGGCGCGGCCGTGATGCTCTCGACCCGATCGCCGCGCGTCACGCCGGCGGCAGCGGACAATGGCATCAGAAGCGTGCGATCCCCCTTGAAGCCGATGACCTCGGCACGGCATTCACGCCCGGAAAAACTTTGGATTTTGCACATCGCCCCGATCGCCAGCGGCAGATCGACCGCTTCGATCGTGAGGCCCGATACGCTTTCAACCGAACCGCTGACGCCGAGCGGCATCGCCTCGCGGGCAACGTCAATTTGGGATGCCAGCGGCCTCATGATGCATCGTCCGTCGATGCCGGGAGCAACTCCGCGGCGATGCGCGTCAACTGCGCATCAAGGTCGGCATCAATGCGACCGCCACGCGTTTGAATGCGGCAACCGCCTTTCGCAATCGATAGATCATCAACGATCTCAACATGCGTCATCGCAGGCCATTCAGCGCGAATCGCCGGCATGACCGCTTCCAGTTCGCCGCGCTGATCTGGATTCAACGCGATTCGCACGTCGGCAGCATGCATGACCAGGCGCAACGCCTCGCGCACATTCGCAACAGCCACCGCGGGATCGAGCACTCCCTGACGCTTTGTGACGCGCTCGGCGATGGCAATGCTTAGTTCGATAACATCCGAAAGCGCGGCATCCTCGAGCGCGCGCCGCGACGCATCGAGATCGGCAGCGGCGCCGGCAAGGGATGAGATTAGGTGCGAGAGCTGCGCCCGATGTTCGCCAAGCGCCAGATCACGACCTACTTTCAGTCCCTCCTCCCGGCCCTTGATCGCGCCTTCCGCGCGCCCGGTACGCAGACCGGCCTCGCGCGCCTCCTGACGCAGCAATTCCGCCTCGCGCTGCGCCTCGGCCAACAGCGCATCAGCGTGCCGCCGCGCCGCCGCGAGCATCCCGCGCGCCTGAACCTCAATGTCCCGCATCGAAAATGGTACGGCCGCGGCAGGAGTATGGGAGGATTTGATGAGACCCATTGGGAACGCTGCCGGAAGAAGTTGCCAGTTGCCGCAGGAAGTTGTCAGTGACCGGAGTAAGTTATCCCTTGCCAGTTACCAGTAAATTCTGTCCTGACGTTCGCCGCCTGTCTTCAGTCCTCTGAATCTCGAAATCCCCGCGTTCTTCTGCCGACTGCCGACTGCCGACTGCCGACTGCCCGCGACTGAAAGGAGCCACCCCATGCCCTACGACGCCACCTGGCGCAGCCGCTCCCGCCGCCCAGACACCCACGCCACCGGCGCGCTGATCCGACAGGCGCGGCTGCGGCTGAACCTGACCCAACACGAACTCGCCCTCGCCGCCGGGGTGCAGGGCAGCTTCATCTCCAAGATTGAAACAGGGCGAATCAAGCAGCCGAGCCTGCACCTAATCGGCCCGCTCGCCGCCGCGCTGGGTTTGCCGGCAGCGACACTCTATGAGGCAGCCACCGGCACGGTGGTCTCCCGCGAGAGCGCGCTGCCGGACGACGTGCGTGCCTTCGCCCAGCGGCTGGCTGACCTGCCGATGGAGGATCGCAACCTGATCTATGGCATCAGTCACGCGCTGCTGGCACGGGCGGCGGCGTAAGGCTGTTTGCTCTCACCCCCGGCCCCTCTCCTCTTGCCCAGGAGAGGGGAGTCATGTCGGGGCTTTGGTACACAAATAGCACGAACACGTCAGTCAGCCAGACGAGTCTCGCACCCAAGCCAAGCAATGACTCCCCTCGCCCTCGGCGGAGGGAGAGGCGTGCGAGCGCAGCGGAGC
>JBBQCK010000412.1:0-3558 GCA_038318605.1 Tepidisphaerales bacterium
GCGCGAGTCACTGTCGTCGCAGCATCGCCAAAGCCTGATCGCGCGGCGCATTCAGTCGCTGCATTGCGTCGCGCAAACCCGCATCGATTTTGCACCACAGACTTTTCAGCAGATGGCCGGCCTGGTTGCGATGTATGACACTCGCACCTGGTATTACCTGCACATCAGTCACGACGAATCGCGCGGCCGGGTACTGCGCCTGTCGATGATGGCCGACGGAGGATACGGCGAAGCGCTCGCCGACATACCGCTCGGAGATGCGCCTGTGCACCTGCGAGCGGTGCTCGATCATCAGTTGCTGGCGTTTTTTTATTCGATCGACCAGGAGAAGTGGACGCAGGTTGGCGGCAACCTCGATGCAACGCGCCTCGCCGACGAATATGGCTCGGGCTGGCACTTCACCGGCTCGTTTTTCGCACTCGCCTGCCAGGATCTATCCGGCCAGCGCCGCCCCGCGGATTTCGATTATTTCGATTATCGCGAACTGGATTCTCAAAAAGAAGCACCGGCGACGCGGTAACTGCAAAAACGCCGATCGCCGCCCATGTCAGTAGTAGCGGAGCTTCGCCTTCCCGATTAAACCCCGCGACGCAAAGGCCCTCCCAGTAATGCTCGGATCTACATTAAATTGTCCCGCGCACAGTGATTTATACCGCTGCCTCAGTGCGAGGCTCGTTTCTCGCGAGCGCAATTCTCGCCGCCATTTGCCGCAGTTGATCAAAGGCGCTGCGCATGTTCAGCGCGATTTTATTCTCGGTATCGCACTGAATGCGCGATTTCGCCTTGTCGATGTCCACTCGCGAGCTCCAAAGCCCGATCAGCAGCCTCGCGTTTCCCGTTCGCGATTTTAAGCGCTTGCACAAATAGCGGGTGTATGTGACTGCGGCCGGTGGAACCGCGGAAATGCAGACGATATCCGACTGGTCGGCTTCAACGCGATCCATCATTTCGCCTGCAAGCGCGGCCACGGGAATCACCTTGATCAAATACCCCTCGCGTTCCAGAAGCAACCGCAACATCATCGCGGCGATTTCATCCGCGTCATCGTGTGCGGGCAGGCAGACGATGCGCACCGGATTGGCGCTCACGGCTTGCGAGCCTTCAGCGGCGGCATTTGCGCTCCGGGCCGCCGGCGCTTTCTCTTCCAGTAGTTCAATGATGTCACGCAGCGATGCATGCACGAAGGCGTTGCGGTCATCGTCCAGCAATCCTTTGTGCCTGTCCGATTCAGCCATTGTAAGGACGGGAAGCAGCAGATCATCAAGCACTTCGATCAATGGCTTTTCGTCAACGGCATCGTCCACCAGGTCCATTGCTTCTTCCTGGTCGCCGGCCACCAGCCGCTGGTAAATGCGCGATGGGAGATCGAGCACTGGCTTATCGCCCAGCAGAACGCTCAAAAAGTGAAGTTGCGAGACATACTGCCCGAGCACTGCCAGGCAGACCGTCAGAGGCGTGGAAAGAATCAACCCCACCGGCCCCCACAGCCAGGCCCAGAACACCGCCGCCACCAACACCGCCATCGAGTTCATTCCTGTGGAAGACCCGTAAAGCCACGGCTCCATTACATTGCTCGACACCAACTCAATGGTGACGATCAACGCGACCACCGCGAACAGAATCGTGAAGCCCGGGAAAACCGCAAAACCCACCGCCAACGGAAATGATGCGCCGATCCACGGGCCCACATATGGAATGAATCGCAGAACGGCGCAGAGAATCCCCCAGTGCACGTCGTTCGGAAATCCCTGCCCTTGGCCGAACGCCATGCCGATGATCCATAGCCCCAAGCCGACCAAAAGCCCATACGAACCATTCACCATTGCCTGCGCCGCCAGATACCGCGATATGCGCGATGCGGCGTCATCGACCGCCTTGGTGGTAACCGTCAACTGCCCAAATCCGATGAGACGGATCATCCGGTCGCGCAGATCTTCGCGATTCAGCAGCATGAAGAGCACGAACACCACGACCACGCCGGCCGTGCCCAGCGGGCCGAGAATGAGGCCGCCGTAGTCAAACAGGGCCTGCAGCGGCGAAACGGGCGGCGCGATCACGGCAACTGGTAGTGGATTTTCCCGCGTCGGTTGAGCAGCGGGATTGGGAATTTTGGCCCGATCATCCTTGTTGACGGCCGGCGGCCTGTCCGGCTCGGCCGGGGTTTTCGTTGCGGTCACATCAACAGGCTGGGTGGTCTGCGTGGTGGGCTTCGTCTTTTTATTACTCAACTCTTCGATGTTGTGCTGAATGCGATCGATCGTCCCGCCATGCGGGCTCAGCTTTTCGAGCTTGGCCCGAATGTTGCCCTGATAGTCGGGCAGTTTTAGTGCCAGCTTTGTGACCTGCGTGGTCATGACATACGCCAGCGACCCTACCACCAGCAGCATTGCCACCGTGACCAGCACCGCCGCCGCAATTCGCCCCATAAACCGTTCAAGCCAGCGGACCAATGGCGAAAGAGCAAAGCTCAGTAGAATCGCCAGCGCGATTGGGATCAGCACTTCGCGCGTGAAATAAAGAATTGCCACGACCCCTGCCAGAGTCAGAAGCAATGCAGCGCGGGATGTCCCATTCGTCGCGGCCGGCGGTCGAGCCATAACGCGTTAATCTACCGACCCAACCACAACTTGGGCACTGGCAATCGCCGCCAGCCGCGCCGGCCCCCGCAATCGGCCGTCGCTTTCTACATTAATCCGCGAGAATATCGGACCTCCTGCGCGAAGCGAAAGGCCGCTGCATCGCGAGCTAAATTGAGTCGATGAAGAATATGGGGCGATTCGGTTTCGCGCGTGCGAAGACCAAGGGAGCAATGCCAGTGCGAATGCTCAAACACAAAATTGCGTTTACGGTGGCGCTGCTGGTCATCGCGACGTGGTGCGCCCGCACGAGTGCGGATGACCGACAGGCACCCGATGCTGCATCCAAGGATGACGCGGTACTCGAAAACGCCGACGTCCCACGGGATGAAGCCGCCACCCGCCCCGCCTCCGATGCGTGGACCGCAACCGTCGATCAACTGGCACGTGCGATTGTCGCTGGCGATGCGCAATCGCTGGCCCCGATCCTTGCCGATGGACTTAGCGTCCGCTCGTTTGGCGGCAAGGATCAGACCATGATCCAGCTTCTGTCGCAGGGTTCCAAGGCGATCCTGGTGACGGCGCGCGGCGCGGAATTTCCCCCGGCCGCGATGGCCGCAAGCCTTGACGCCGACATCCGATCCTCCCCGGTCGTACCTGATGATCTGAAGCGAAAAATGTCGCTCGGCGACGAGGCGCAGGCGCGCCACGCAAACGAAATCGCGGCTCAATGGATCGGCCAGCAGACCGGAGCCAAGCTCGGTGATCCGGTGGGCGTGATCATGCTGCTGATTCCTGATGCCGAGCAGGATCCACGCCAGGCCGCAACGCCAATCACCATGCAGCCCTGCTTTCTTCTGATACGCGGCCAGCCGCACGGCAGCGCATCGGCCGGGCGTGTATCCGCAATCGTCTTCGGCAATCCGACCGATCGCTGAGCGCCGCCGCGTGATTGTCAGCACCGGACTTAAGCTGTCGCGAA
>JBBQCK010000413.1:0-3551 GCA_038318605.1 Tepidisphaerales bacterium
AATGCGCGCGTTCGAGACGGGTATCATCACCGTTTAGGCCCACCATCGACCGGCCGGCGCGCGTGTTTATATCGCCAAGGAGCGGCACATCGCTTTGAACGTAGAGTTCAAACGCGCCAGCGCCGCCGGCCAAAGATCGATCCTCGTCGCCAATGCCCTGGCGCATGGAGCCGACGACGATAAGTATGAAGCTGGCCAGCGCGATCAGGCTGACACTGAGCAGGCTGCGCGCCGTGGACCTGCGGGCGTTGAGCAGCGCCAGCGCCGCCAGCGATCGAGCCGCGCCGAGGCGCGGCGCTGCGCCGAGCCATGCGGCGAATCCCGCCAGCGCCGCGACTAATGCCAGAAATCCGGCGGCGAGGTACATCATCTGCGGCAGATATCGCGCGGTTGCGCCGAAAATTGCCAGCGCGACGGCGCCCGCGGCGCAGACTGCCGCCGCGATCATCGCCAGTCGGCGTTTCCAGGGGTGGTGGCGTGGCGTGGCGTCTTGCGCGCCGCTCAGCAGGGCGTGCGAGCCATTGCGCGTCACGCGCCAGATTGCGAACGCGATCGCCGCGAGGGCGATCGCAAAGCCTGAGCCACCGCCAATGAGAAGCGTGTTGGTCGATACGATGAGCTGCAACGCAGTGGTGCCCACGGCCGCGACCCACCACGTTCGCAGGCCGTGAACCATGAGGGCGGTGTATCCCACCGAGGCGATCAGTCCGAGCACCGTTCCAAGAAATGCCAGTACGGCGCCCTCGGTGAGGTACAGCAACCAGAGTTTGCGCGCCGAAAAGCCGATCGCCCCGAGCAGGCCGATCTGGCGCGAGCGCTGTTCGGCGTTGAGCCGCTGCAGCATGACGATGAGCAGGGCGGCCGCGACGATGAGGAAAAAGCTGAACGAGACAAAAAGTTCGGCAAAATCCGTGGTGCCGGAAGCGGCACGCAACTGTTCCATACGCACCGCGCGAAAAGCAAAGCCAGCATCGGCAGGCTCCAGGCGAAGTATGATCTGCTGCGCGAAGCGCGCCGCCTCGGAGGAGGGGATGCGCACGCCGGTGAGATTGCCGGCCTCACTTCCCCAAAGGCCTCGTGCGGTGTTGAGGTTAAGAAACAACTTCGGGGCGGCGCGATGTTTATTCCAATAGGCTTCGTCGGCGCGGTCTTTATGGATGATCATGCCGGCCGGTGGCTTCCAGTCGCGTATGGAGTTGGCATCCGTCAGCCCGTGATATTCGGGCACGAGTGCGTTGTCGGCGCCGATCCCTTCCATCGGCAGAACGCGCGCCACCCGCAGCGGCACCGGCCGGGGCGCGTCGGCGGTCGAGCGTTCGATCAATTCGCCGGTCTTGTCGTCGCGAACGTAATACTTCAGCACGATCGGATCGCCGACGGAAAGATGCAGTTCGTCTGCCAGCCACTGGTTCACCGCCACCTCGTCAAACTGCAGCGGCGTGCCATCGAGGTCGCTGATGCCGGCGGCGATGGCATACCAGCTTGTCCGGCCGGCAATGTCTGCGCCGGGGCGCGTCGCCGGGCCACTCGAAACAGCCTGCGGCGCGGCGATTTCATTGACGAGGTAAACAAGCAGGCGTTGGGCGGGAATGTCCCAGTCGGCGGCCGCTCCCAACGCGGCATTTTCCATCGACTGCCCGATGAATGTCGAGGATGAACTCAGCACCGCCGCGCTTGGATCATCGCTCGATGGTTCGACGCTCAGTCCGTAATCCGACAGTGTCATTGCGCCGCGCAGCAGGTTTGTCAGATGCACGACGCCGATGGAGGCATCGGCGAGCGTGTTATTGCCGCTAACCAAAAGTACGTTCGCCTGACCCGGCTGATCGATTGCATTTTGCAGGTCGGTGAGGTTTGCCCAGACATTTCGCGGCGCGCGCTGCGAGGGGCTTAGATCGAACAATGCGGCAAATGCATCATCCGGCACGACCGATTCGACGGTGGCGCGCATTCCTGTCAGCGTGTCTGATCGGCCGCGCCGGGCCAGCGCCGCATCCGCAGGCATGGAGGTTGGCAGCGGCAGATTGAGATTGAATGCGCCTCCCTTTTCCAGTGGCGCCAGTGCATCAACAACCGCGCCATTGACGATCGCCGAGCCAGGCTTGGGTTTGATCCAATTTCCCAATGCGGCGATCTGCAGGCCCGATGCCCGCCGGCGCGGATTTGTCTGGTCGGCGTCGATCGATGCCGAGCCGCGAAGGATCAAGCCTGGTACGCATTCGTCGAAATAACGGGCGAAGCCGCGCCGGCCGGGAAATCCGAGATCATCATCGGGGCGATCATCGCCAAAGCGCCGTCGTCGCCGATCGGCAGATGGAATCGCATCAGGATCGGCCGAGCGAGTGGTGGCGACGGTCGGCTTTTCGGTGATGGAGTCGAAGCCGCGCCATGGGGAGGCGGTTTTGATGCGTTCGGCCAGGTCGGCAGGAAACAGCCGCGGCGCCACCATCGCATAATCGACCGGACCGAGGCGTCTGCGGGCGATTTCGTCGAGGCTGCCGTGCACCGAATCGCCGACCATCAGCGCGCCGCTCAGGACGGCCGTCGCGATTGCGGTTCCGAGCACCACCGCGAGGTTGGTCCACCGGAAGTAGCGAAACGTTGCGCTCAGAAGTCGAAGCAGGGTCATGCGATCAATACTTTCCACCGAAAGAGACGCGATTTCGTGCGCCGGCGTGAGGTTAAGCGGACCGAACCTGACCTCCATCCATCCGCAGCTTTCGGGCGAAAGTGTCTGCCAGTGCGGCGCTATGCGTCACGCAGATCATCGAAGCGCCGGTCTCGCCGCAGACTCTATGCAACAACTCTCCAACCGTGCGCGCGGATTTTGCGTCGAGGTTGCCGGTTGGCTCGTCGCAGAGAAGCAAATCGGGCTTGTTCATCAGTGCCCGTGCGATTGCGACGCGCTGGCGCTCGCCTCCGGAAAGCTCGGCCGGCCGATGGGCCAATCGATCGTTCAGCCCCACCTGTTCCAGCAGGTCGCGGGCGCGCTTTGTCTGCTCTTTGGAAGCCCGGCCGATCGCCAGCGCCGGCAGGAGCACATTTTCGATCGCGGTACACTGGGGCAGCAGGTGATGGTCCTGAAAGACAAATCCGATGTGCGTGCCGCGAAAATGCGCCGCCGCCTGCCGCGATAGTGCGAATGGATCGATGTCGCCGAGGCGAACCGCACCGTTGGTCGGCGCGTCGAGCGTGCCAATGATATTGAGCAATGTCGATTTACCGGAACCGCTCGGGCCTACAATGGCGGCGGCTTCGCCGGCGGCAAGTGTGAGATTCAGATTTCGCAGAACCATCAGCGGCTCGCCAGGGGTGGGATATTCGCGCGTCAGGCTCGTGACAGTCAGCGGCAGGGGCATGTGATCAAGTGTAGCAACCTCGTGCGCCGGGGCACGCGCGGCGGGTGTCACAAGCGGACGGCGTTAAATGGTCGGCAAGTGCCTTTGACGACGCCGGCCGGAAATGCCGCAAAGGGAGGCGTAAACGCGAGAACTTGCAGAGCGATGCCATCAGGATGAATTGGGAGGTTACGCGCGGGCCATGACGTTACG
>JBBQCK010000414.1:0-3551 GCA_038318605.1 Tepidisphaerales bacterium
CAGCCGCTGCGCGATCGGGGCGGCGCACCGTGGCTCGGCGACGGGCACGACAAAACCCGCATCGTCCACCACTTCGGGAAGCGATGCCGCATCGGATGCAATGACCGGCACGCCGGCCGCCATCGCCTCGGCGGCGGGGATGCCAAAGCCTTCGTACAGCGACAGAAACAATAACGCCGTCGCCCCGCGCAGCATCCCCGGCAGCGCCTCATCGGAGACGGTGCCTATCACGCGCACGTTTTTCATCGCCGCGGCCTCGGCTTCCAGAAGCGGATCGTTGTGGCCGACGGTGACGATGGTCAGCGGCGATTTCAGATCAGCCAGCGCCCGGGCCGCGTCCAGCGTCTGGCGGCCGCCCTTGCGGGCGTTCAGGCCGCCGATCACCAGCAGATAAGGCCCATCAACCGGGCGCGGCAGCGAGGCGGGATCGAGCGAAAAGGCATCGAAATAGCGCTGCTCGACGCCGCACTGGACATTGCTGATCTTTTCCGGCGGCACGTCGAACAGCTCGATGAGTCGGCGTTTCGTGAATTCGGAAATCGTCTGCACGATCGTCGCCTCGCGCAGGGCGCTGCGAAACCAGACCGACCATTTAAGCCGGTTGGCCTTGTGGCGCGCATCCGAAAGCCAGGGCAGGCTCGGCTCGAACATATGCACATCATGGACGGAGGAGATGATGCGCTTGTGGCGGATGGGGACGTAGGTCTGGCCGGGCGAGTAGATCCAGTCGGCGTCCCGGGCATAGCGATCCCCCTTTGGAAAGCCCACCGCTTTCCAGAGCTTCTCCATCGCCCGCTCGTGAAGCCAGAAGGTGTCAAACGGCAGACCGGCCAGCGGCGCGCGCGAATCCAGCCGCCCATCGTCGCCGACATAGCATCGCGACAGCATCAGCCGCACATCGACGCCCTGCGTGCCCGCCAGGCCCAGCACCATGTTGTTGATGAACCGCCCGACGCCGGTGGGCGGCTTGAAGGTGCGGGCAAGCTGGGTGAAAACGCTGATGCGCATCGCGGGCAGGAAATGTCGCCGGGCAGCGGTGCGCCGTCAATGAATGACGGTCGCGCCGAGCGAGCAGAACGAGTCCAGCGAGCCCGGCGCAACGCATGATGCATCAGCGTCGCCAATCGTCGCCGCTCGTGCGCGCCTATCGCCCGGCGACCCGCCGCCGTCGAACCATCGCGCCCAGCCCCGCCCCGAACAGCAACAATGCCGCCGAAGGCTCCGGAACGCTGTAGACAATCTCAAGTTGCGGCCGAAGGGAAGCCGTCGCGAATTCGCTGGAGTTCCAGCGCCAATCATCCGTGCCGGTCGGAATAAATGCCCAGCCGTGGTTGGCGCTGGGGTTGGCCAGCCAATCCTGAATGGTGTCGCTGACATCAAAGATGGCGCTGGCGTTGGCGACGTTGGCGAGCAGGGTGAATTCGCTCGCCGTTTCGGCGTCGGTCCCAAGGGTGATGCCGTCGCCGCCGAACGTGTTCCAAGTATCGGTGTCGTTCCAGCCGACTTTCATGCGATGCAGCTCGATCGCGGTGGCGGATTCATCGCTGTTGCTCGTGCTGCCGGTGGGGATGAGCAGCTTGGCTGATTGAATGATCGCCCCCGCCGGCACCTGACCCGCGGCATTGCCGAAAATATTGTCGAAGCGAATCAATGCATGAACCGGCTGAAGACCGCTGGCCACGTTGTCGTCCCCATCAACTACAAGCTTGGTGGTCGTGTTGAAGGGGGTTCCGGCCGCATCCTGTCGAAGCTGGGTGTCTTTTGCGGAAGCGTAGCCGTTGACGTTTTGCTGAAAGCGCAGCGTCGTCGCCGGCGCATCGCCCACAAAAGCGCCGTGAATCGAGCGGACCTTTTCCGCCGATCCGGAGTGTGCCGTGCCGTAGGTGTCCTCAACCGTTCGCAGGAGGTTGTGTAGTGTCCATGTCGAATCGTTGGAGCCCGGCTGCACGCCCGAGCCGGCGAAGATCGTGGGAATCGTGTTGTTATTCCCCGCCGTCGAGGCGTCTTCATCCCAGGTGACGATCAGCAGGCTGTTATTCGTCTTGGCCCATTGATAATAGTTGTTGATGTTCCCCGAAAGCCAGGTGTCGGCCTGTGCGATGGTGCCGTTGTGCATGTCGTTGGCCTGATTCGGCACGACTATCGCCACGGTCGGCAGCAGGCTGAAATTGGTCGGAAACGCGGTGAAAGGTTTGTTTGTCGATGGGGCAAGCTGGTTGCTGTTCGCTGCCGGTACCGGTACCTGCCAGTTGGACCAGGGGTTGTGTTTGCGATAGTAGCCATCGTTGCCGCCCGCGTTATCGACCAGAGAGCCCTCCCCCGGAAGCGTCTCGGAATATCCCGCGAAGGTCTTGCCCGCGCCGATCAGCGCCGCGCCGAGGTTGGGCGTGACGAATTGCGTCGGGGACGTTGCGTTGGTGGTTCGGCCTTGGTTGTCGCCGCTGAAAAGCTGGAGATAGTTGGGCTGGCTGGGATGCGTGATGCCGTGCATGTGGCTGAAGATCTGCCCCTCGGCCGCCAGCGTGTTGTTGATGTACGGGGCGGTGCCGTTGCCGATGACCTGCGAATCGTTGTGATTTTCCTCGATGACGATGACGATGTGGTCATACGCGGGCGGCGCGGCCCCCGCCGAAACGGTCCCGACCGAAGCGGCCGCGGCAAGCATTCCGACAACAACAGCGCTATTCCGGCGACGGATGGGGGCGAGACGGTTCAAATGTGCTCCTCCAGCAGACAGGGGGGTTAATCAGAACTTAATAATGTCATGGCGCGGCCAGCAAAGCAAGCCAATTCCGATTGAAGGCGCAATACAGCCGACGCGATGCATCGTGACGCTCCGCGACGCGTGCCGGCCGTGGCACGCCGGCGCTGTGGCGCCGATGCCGTGGCACACCGGGGCCGTTGCACACCGATGCCCCCGTGGCGCAGAGCCGCCTGAATGTTCAGTAGGAAGGGTTTATATCCCCGGCCGTGTGGCACCCATGACCATTGACTTCCAAAGCAGCGGCAGCCGCCCAGCGCCGCGGAAGCGCAGGTTCGCGAAGCCGGCTTCCTGAAGGAGCGCCGCCAACGATGATCGCGTCCAGATCTTGATATGTCCGCCATCCCACAATGGGTTGATATGCTGCGGCAGCCGGCCGGCGATCCCCAAGGCAAGAAACTTCAAATAGCCATGATAGGGCGTCGTGCAGATAAGCGTACCGCCGGGCCGCAGCGCCGCAAAACAGCCGGCCGCATAGGGACGCGGGGCATAAAGATGCTCGACCACCTCCGTGCTGACCACCAAATCAAACGGCGCTTCGTTCAGCGCGTTGAGCGTGTTGTCATCCGCGCCAAGCACTTCAAACCGCCCGGCCGGATAAGCGCGGCGGGCGATATCGATTCCCTGCTCGCTGAGATCGATCCCCACCACGCGGCAACCGCGCTTCAAAAACTCGCCGGCAAGATGGCCGTTGCCGCAGCCGACATCCAGCACGCGCATCCCCGGCGAAAGCGGTGCGGCAAGCTCGATCACCGGCGCCAGCAGATAGCTGTTGGTGTGAGATGCCGCG
>JBBQCK010000415.1:0-3549 GCA_038318605.1 Tepidisphaerales bacterium
AACGAGCGCCATGGCGTTGACGCCAACGCCATGGATAAATGGTTGCACGTCGGCGTTGTGGCGCTGAAGGCCGACCAGAAGCTCGGGCCGTTCAACAATCTGGTGACGGACACCGCCAAGCGAGCCCTGACCAGCCCGCACGATCAAGCGCAGGAAAACGCGGCCGACGCGTTGGCGATTCAGTATCTCAAGGCCTCCGGTTATGACCCCAACGGCTTCGTTCGCGCACTGAAAGCGCTCGCGCCGCTGCAAAAGCCGGGTTCGGACGTGCTCAGCACCCATCCCAACATTGCCGATCGAATTAACGCCACCGCACAGGCGGCCGGGGACACCCGCGGCGCCACCAACCGCGCCCGCTTTAATGCGGTGACGGAGTCGCTGCGGAATTGAGCTCGACGCCGGACGGCGGGCTGGCAACGGTGTCGCGCATGGTTGCGCGCGAGGCCGGGCAACGCGGCCCATATGTTTCAACGTCCTCAGGGTTGCCGCTGCGCGGCAAGTCGGGCAGGAGTGCCCAACCCACCGGAAGAAGGGTCGAGTAAAACTTGCGCGGGAATATCCCGGGTTCGGATGTGATTCGACGTAGCTGTCGGCTTGAATGAATTGTCAGGCCTCAAAGCCCGACCGTCACTGTGCGTGATCAGGACTCCGGATCATAACCGATCTCGCGGACCTCTTGCGCACATCGACAGGCCTGAGCGAACCGAGCTGCCCACACGAGCGCCTGGTCGCGCGAGGAGACCTCGATGATCGAGAACCCGCCGATGACCGCCTTTGTCTCCGGTAACGGGCCGCTGGAGATCGATCCGTCGGTTGCCACAATGCTCGACTGTTGACGCAGGATTCCGGCGCCGAATATCCAGACCCCGGATGCCTTGGCCGCCCGGACCACAGCATGCGCCGCTTCCCCCACGGCCGGCATGTCCGCCTCGGGAATGTGGTCCATCGAGCCATCGTCGAATGAGATCAGGTATCGCGGCATTGTCTTGCTCCTTCTTTTGGCCAGTGAGGTCCCGCGTCATGCTTTCGTCCATGCCATAACGTAAGGCCGATCAGTGGCCGCGCCGGCTCTCGAAACACGAGGCACTTACCCGCCGACTCGGTCCACAGCATCGGCGCGTTATGCAGCGGGCGGTTCGGCGGAGAATGGAGAAACTGCCGACTTTTTTGGGACCGCAAAAGCGGCGATGAACAGTCGGTGAAGTCCGAATTTGAGAATATCACAGCGCCCGACGCGAGGCGGGTCCATTCGAGCGGCTGGTTAGGAGGCAGGCACCGGGCGGCCGCCGGACGCAGGCATGAACTCGACCAACGTGTAATCTTCTCCGGCCAACGTTTCTTCGATGATGGCGGCGATAGTTGCCCAATCGCCTTTCGCCAAGCCAGCACCGATTTTCGGATAGCCGATCCTGCGTCCGGCGAATCGTTGCTTTATTTTACAGAAGGCCGACCGAATCGCGTCGTAATCTGCCAACACCCCTTCACCGCGCCAGTGGAACTGCGTGTACGCGTTGACCACGGTGAATTGGGCCGGAGGACGGTCGATCTCGGCAGTCGATATGCTACCGAGCTTCGCACGCTCGCCTTTCGGTGTGCGCAAGTCCGCATCATATGCCTCGGGGAACTGCTGCTTGATGGAGAGCGCGAGGCCCTTGCCCATCGCGCATTGGCAGTTACAGCCGTGGACGATGACGTCGAAGCGGCCGTCGAGCGCGAGGCGAAGAAGATCACCAGTGACGACATTCATGCGAGTTGCCGGTGCCCACTACTACCGTAATGCCAATCAACGGCCGGAGTCGCCCTCCAACTGCACTCGATTGCAGAACCCGCATCGCGACGCCGGGCCGTTGCACAGGCGGGTAATGCAGCAGGCCAGAGCGCCCCGGCTCACGCTGCATTCACAGCGGCGTGGACCTTACCGTGTTGACGCAACCAGTCCAAGTCCTCGTTGCGGGCGCGCGATTCGACTTCCCGGAGCAGATCGACCGTCTCCGATTCGTAACAGGGCTCGCTTGGATCAGCATCGGGAAGCACTGCTTCGACCTGAACAGCCACGACGAATTGGTCCGTTCGTACCGGCCGCGTTCTGCGAATTCGCTTTCCATCAATACGCATATTTCTCACTCGTCAAAAAAGCAGGCCGTGAAAAGCTTGGGAACGTTCGCTGAGGCAATGTAATCCGAATTTAATTCAATCCCCCCGTCGCCCCGATCACCTCTCCGGTGATCCAGCGCGCCTGATCGGAGCAGAGAAAGGCGACCACATCCGCGATGTCGTCTGGTTGGCCGAGGCGGCGAAGGGGTGTCTGGGCGGCCGCGCCCGAGATGACCTCGGCCGGGACGCCGCCGCGAAGCATGTCGGTGTCGGTCATTCCGGGTGAGACGGCGTTCACGGTGATGCCGCGCGGGCCAAGCTCCACCGCCAATACGCGTGTGATGGCCTCGATCGCGGCCTTGGTCGCCGTGTAGATCGCAGCGCCGGGCACGCGCGCCCGCGTGATGCCGGAGGAGATGTTGATAATGCGCCCGCCGGAAGGCATATGCCGCGCCGCCGCCCGCGCCACCAGAACAGGCGCCCGCACGTTCAAGTCAAAATGCCGCGAGAAATGTTCGGCATCGATCGCCTCCAGTTCAATGCCCAGCTCGGCGATGGCGGCGTTGTTGATCAGCAGATCGATCGGGCCAAATGCCCGCTCCATTTCCGCAATGAGAGGCGCAATCGCGTTGCCGTCGGCGAGGTTCGCCTGGAATGCTTTGGCGACGCCGCCGTGTTTGGATATTTCTCCAACCACGGCATTGGCTGATTCAGCGCTTGCGGCGTAATGCACACCAACCCGCGCCCCCTTCGCCGCCAGCTTTTGTGCAATGGCCCGGCCGATGCCGCGCGACGCCCCGGTGATCAGCGCCACCTTATTCGCAAGCGGAAGCATGGATCACTCCTTGGAATACCTTGGCGCATCAAATCGATCTGTGATTGCACATCCACGGTCCAGCCCGTGCGTAACAGCCGCCAACATACAAAACATTGGCAATGAATATCACAGGCCTATACAGATGCCGGTTCGGGCACCGGACCGCCGCAGCCGTCGATCAGGAAATCGAAACACCGGCCGGCAGCGGCGTATGATGGTAGCGGCTGTTGGCGATCTTCATCTTGCGATTTGTGTCCGGCGGCTTGGGTAGAACCAGACTCAGGATCGCGCTGCCGATCACGATCGCGATGTTCATTGCCAGCAGCACCAGCGCCATTTTCCCGCCGATGCGCATGTGCGCCCGCCCGGATGCGCCGAAGAAATAAAGCACGAGAGCAGTTCCCATGACCAGCGCCAATGACATCGGAATCAGCGCGCGCCAGGCCAGCAGCATGAGCTGATCGAAGCGAAATCGCGGCAGGCTCCAGCGCACCCACATGAAGACAAACACCTCCGCCCGCGTCTTGCCGAAAAAGGCCGCCATGCGGATCAAAATCACCGGCCACGAAGCCGTCACCGCCGGGCTGCTTGCAGCGTCCACATAGCCCCCGATGGCCGGGATCTTGTCGAGCCATGGA
>JBBQCK010000416.1:0-3536 GCA_038318605.1 Tepidisphaerales bacterium
GGGGCGCTGGTGACCAGGAGCCGCAATTTGGGAAGCCGCTCCAGCAGGGGCCGCCGGAACGGCGTGCGTTCGCGCATCGCACAGACGATATCGAAATCCCGCAAGGCTTCTGCATTGCCCGCGTCGTCGCCCAGATGGCGGTCGAACACGGTGATATCGACGTCGTCACGCAGTATCGACCAATCGGCCATCTTGAGGGCGACGTTCTGGTAGTCGTTGAGGATGGCGCAACGCCGTTTCATGGGTCTGCTCGTGATCAATGGCCGCGCTGTTCGCGGGATTGGGGATGGCTGTCTTGGCCCGAAGGCGGAGCGCCAAAGCCGCCACCGCCCGGTGTGCGAAGCAACACGGTTGAGCCCGGGAGCAAGACATGCTGCACCTTGGGGTCAATCGGCTTGCCGTCCAGAAGCACGGCGCCGACGTCGCCATCGCCGCCGCCCTGCAGGCCGGGTGCCGGAATGCGGGTCCGCTCGGCCATGAAGATCAGCAGCATGGATTTGTCGGAAACGCTTTCGAAGAGAATGTCCTGTCCCATGCCACCGGCATTGCGGCCAATACCTCCGGAGCCTCGACGCAGCCGCTTGTACCGGATCTCGCAAGGCACGGAATGCTCCACTACTTCGGTTTGGGTGATCGACAAATTGGTGGGCCAGCTCATCGCTGCCATTCCCCCTCGCGCGGCGCTGGCACCCATGCCGCCATTGTAAAAGTACTTGTCGGCGAAGCTCCGATTGCGCTGGTCGACACCCCGCATCAACACGCTCCAGACCGGTGAGCCGCTGCCAGCGATGACACGGTCGGGTACTGCCGGCGCCAGTGCTGACAGCACCAGGAATGGCAGGTAGTGCCCAACCAAGGCGCGGCTGCAGCCCGAATTGGGGAAGCGATGGTTGACCAGGCTGCCCTCAGGCGCGCGGATCTCGATGGGTCGGAACGAACCGGCGTTGTTGGGCACTTCGGGGCTGAGCAGGCATTTCAGGCCATACATTGTATAGGCCTGCGTATAGCAGAGCGCTGAGTTCAGCGCTCGATCGACCTGCGGCGAAGTGCCTTCGTAGTCGACCACGATGCTGTCGTGCTTCACGGTGACGGCGATCTTGATCGTAATCGGCGGAGTCATGCCGTCGGTCTTTGTCTCGTAGCGATACGTACCGTCCGGCAATTCCAAAATTGCCTGGCGCATTGCTCGTTCCGAGCGATCGTGAATCTCGCGCGCCAGGTCGTTGAGCGTGGTGAGCCCAGCATCCTGCATCAACGCCGCGACGCGCTTCTCGATCAATTCCAGGGCGCTGACCTGGGCCCACAAGTCGCCGACCACCTCGTCGGGTTCACGCACATTGGCCGCCAGCAGCTTGAAGAAGGTTGCGTCAGGCTTCCCCGCGCGACACATATGCATTGGCGGAATCTGAAACCCTTCCTCGAATACATCGCGCGATTCGGACGAGCCGGTGCGCCCGCCCATGTCGGGGGCGTGCGCGACGCTGGCGGCGAAGCCGACCACCTTCTCGTTTAGAAAAATAGGCTTGCAGACGCTGACATCGGCGAGGTGTCCGGTGCCTTTCCAAGGGTCGTTGGTGATGAAGACGTCGCCCGGCATCATTGTGGCTGTTCCGAATTCGGCGATGAAGTGGCGCACAGTGGCCGGCAGGGTACCGATGAAGGATGGAATGCTGTTGGGGGGCTGGGCGAGGCCTTGGCCGTCGGCATCGGCGACAATGCAGGAGAAATCGAGGGCCTCGCGCACCAGGGTCGAAAACGATGTCCGCATCAGGGCGGCGGCCGCTTCATTGACGATCGAAATCAGCCGCGTCCAGAGGATTTCGAGCAGCACCGCATCGAATCCGGGCGCTTTATCGGCCGGCAGGTCATGTGACGGTGTATTCGCGTGCTGAGACATTCGAACGCTCCTCGGTCATTCCGGCAATGTGACAATCAGGCTTCCCGAATCATGTACCGCCACGTGGGCGCCCGGACCGACAACGAGAGTGGATTCGCGCTCTTCAATGACGGCAGGTCCGTGCATGGTGAATCCGATGGGCAGTTCGTAGCGGCTATAGACATCCGTTTTGGCAAACCCGGCCAACTCGGGAAAATAGACGTCGCGCTGCCCTCGCAGTTTAGCGCTGCCCTCGCCGAAACCGTGCAGGACTACGTCTTCGCCGGCAATCGGGGCTATTGCGCTGACGCGCAGATTGACGATTTCGACCGAGCCACTCGGCGGCAAATGGGCGAAAATCTTCAGGTATTCCTGCTCGAAGGCGACGACGATCGCCGCTGCCGAGCGAGCGTCATATGGCCCGTCCGGCAACTTGGCTACGATCTCAAAACCCTGTCCGATATAGCGCAAATCGGCGTACCGTTGCACCACCGCCCGGTCGCGCGGAATGCCGACTTCCTCGATGATCGAAAGCGCATCGGCCGCCAGCGTCAGGAATTCCCGTTCGACCTGATCCCAATCGGCACCGGCTACAGGCAGCATGCGGGTTATCGCGCGGTCGATGCGGGCCGGTGCCATCAGCAGGCCCAGCGCCGACGCAACCCCAGCTGCGGGCGGGCAGATTACCCGCTTCAGGCCGAGCTTCTTGGCGACATAATAGGCATGGACCGGTCCCGCGCCGCCGGTCGGCAGGATGGAGTAATTTCGCGGATCCTTGCCTCGCTCGGCGATGTGGACGCGTGCGGCACTCGCCATGTTCTCATTGACGACGTCATGGATGCCCCATGCCAGGCGGGCGACGCTGATCTTGGCCCGTTCGGCGAGCGGCGCCAAGGCGCCTCTGGCCAACTCGATGTCGATCGGCACTGTGCCACCGGCGAAATACGCCGGATCGAGATAGCCAAGAATGAAATCGGCATCGGTGACGGTCGGCAGTGTGCCCCCGCGCCGGTAGGCTGCGGGACCGGGCATAGAGCCGGCGCTTTGCGGTCCGACCTTGAGCAAATCCATGGCGTCTATGCGCGCGATACTGCCGCCGCCGGCGCCGATCTCGATAAGTTCGATGGCGGAGATGTTGATCGGCAGGCCGCTGCCTTCCATGAAGCGTCGCTCGCGTGCCGCTTCGAATCGATGGGCGACTAGCGGTTCGCCTTGGTCGACCACGCTGAGCTTGGCGGTGGTGCCGCCCATGTCGAAGGCCAGCACGCCTGATTCGTGTACCGAACGGCCGAAGAAAGCGCCGGCCAACGCTCCGGCCGCTGGCCCCGATTCAAGCAGCTGGATCGGAATCCGCTTCGCTTCGTCGACGTGAGTGAGGCCGCCGTTTGAAAGCATCAGAAACAGCGGTGCTGTGATGTCCAGTGCGGCAATGCGTGCCGCCAGCCCGTCCAGATAGCGGTGGGCCAGCGGCATGATGTAGGCATTCGCTGCCGCGGTCGACATGCGCTCGTATTCGCGGATGACGCTGGATACGGAATGCGACGTGGTGAGCTTCAAACCGGGGTGGCGCGTGGCGATGGCCTTGGCGCTGAGCTGCTCGTGCGCAGGGTTGGCATAGGCGTGCAGGTAGCATACTGCCAGCGACTCGATGCCCTTTTCG
>JBBQCK010000417.1:0-3530 GCA_038318605.1 Tepidisphaerales bacterium
TGGCCAAAAGGACTTTCGGCCCGACCATCACTTCCGGCGGCAACTGTTCGATGATTGCCTGCCGCAAGAGGCTGCGCTTTGGCCTGCGCTCGCGCGCTATCTGCGTCGCTTTGCGCAGTGACAATCCGATGACCATGACAACCGCCACGAACATCAGCGCATGCGGCTTCGTACACGCCAGAGTTACCCAGATTGTCAGCAGCAGCAGCGCGATCGCCAGCATTGGAACCTTGCGATACCAGCGACGAAGCCTCGGATGGAATGCGCAGACCGACGTGCTGATCGCGACCGCGCCGACGATGCCGATGGCGTATAGCTCGGCAAGCGTTGTCAGCTTGTTTGCGAACACAAGGACCAGCGCCGGAACGGCGCCAGCGACGGCGGCGCCAAGCCACGGCGAGCCGAAACCGTTGAGCTTCTGAAAGGCCGGGGGCAGCTCGCCGTCGCGGCTCATGACATATAACGTCCCCATCAAAGCGCCCACAGCGGTGTTGGTCGCTGATAACAGGAGCAACCCGCCAAGTATGCGCACCGACTGGACGATAAACGTGCCGAACGGGCCGAAGTTTTTGGTGTATACCTCCGCCATATACGCCAGCATGTCGTTTTCATGGGCCGATCGCGGTAATTGCTGTATGGCGATCATGGCCAGCGCCAGAAGCAGGTTGAAGACCGCCACTTCACATGCCACGAGCCAGATGCTTTTGCGGGCCGTGTTGTAGACGGGTTTGCGCATGACGCCGGTCAGATTTGCGATCGCTTCGACGCCTGAAAGCGCCAGGACCACGGCGACGAACGCCTCCCAGAGTTTCAGCGGCGATTGATGCAATGTGCCAAGATGAATTTTGTGCCAGTTAATCTGCGGCAGCGCGCAGCCAGTCACCATGAGCGTGATGAGGATCATGCCAACGGCCGCGAATATCGCGAAGCCTGCGGTGTGTTTCGGGCCCATCAGGTTGAATGCGCCAAGAGCCATGATCGACGCGATGGCCCAGTAGGCAGGATTTCGCCACCAGACTGGCTTCACAGCCTTGACGTGAACGGCCGCCTGATCGGCATCTTGTGCATCTTCCCGTTCACTGGGCAGGACGATGCGATCATTGACAGACGCCTGTTCAGGTACGGATTCGACCTGCGTAGTATTGTCGCTGAGGCCGAAATAGTGGAACGCCTCGACGGCCGACAGGCTTGCGGTAATTGTGTAGTCGGCAAAGAGCAGCAGCGCGCCGATGACACCGAGGATGCGGGATCGCTGCCGGGCAGCGGTGTAGACGCCGCCGCCGTCGGGGTAGATGCGACAAATCTGCGTGTAGGCCCATCCGACGATCAGCACGAGAACGCTCATGGCGGCGATGAGCCAGAAGCTGGTTCGGCCAGCGATGAGGAACGCCAAGCCCAGCACATAGAGCCGGCTGGTGCCCCAGTCGCCAAACAAGAGCGAACCAGCCTGAAACCACCCGACATTTCGGGGGCGTTCGCTGGATAGAAGAGCAAGAGCCGGGGGGAGAGATCGGGATTGTTCCATCGGTGGGGAAAGGCGCGGTGTTTCGTGCCAGCGAAAAGACTATGACCCCGTCCACCTGTTGGCAAGCGGCCGGCCAGCAACCGGCTCGCTGGGCGTCGAAAACGGCATTTCAGTAAATTATTTACGCATTTTCGCGCGCGTGTTCGCCAACGCTGCCACTGCGATAAACCGAATCATGCTGCCGCCGCCGGCACGAGCGATGCCATGATTTCGTCGCGCAGACGAATCGAAGCTGCCTCGCTGCCATCATCATCCACATAGAGGCGATGCCACATTTCAATCGCCAACAGCGACCAGATGCTGCGGGCGCGATCGACCTTGGCGTCGAGGTGCTCGTTGACGACGCGCGATAAAATCTCCGGCCGATAGTAGCCGCGGGCCAGGCATCGCTCGCCAAGAAGCGTGTTGCGCACGAAGCCGCGCAGGGGCCCCAGAAACCAAGGCGTGAGCGGCACCGCGAAACCGACCTTTTTGCGATAAATTGCCTCGCGCGGCATGTAGCGTTCAGCGAGCGTCTTGAGCAGAATCTTGGTGCGTGTGCCTGTCGCCTTGTATTGGGGCGGAAGCCCCGCGGCGAATTCGACGAATTTGTGATCGAGAAATGGCACGCGCGCCTCGATTCCGCTGGCCATGCTCATGCGGTCCCCCTTGATGAGCAGATCGTCAACGAGCCAGGTATGGGTGTCACTGTAAAGCATGCGATGAAGCGGCTCGTCGCTGTCGCATCGCTCCAGGTCGCGTCGAAGGCGGGCGGCGGCATCGCCATCGGTGAGGGAGGCGCTGAATGAAGGGGCAAGCAATTCGGGAAGGCCGATGGTGTCAAACGCGCTGAACCAGGAGACGTAGCGTTCGGCCGGATCGCTGAGGGCGAGGTTTTCCAATGCGATGCGAAGGCGTCGGCCCTTGAACGGAAGCGCGGCGGCGGCCGACCGAAGAACCGATCGACGCAGGCCGGACGGCATCCAGTCGATATACCTTGAGAGCGGATCAGCGGCGCATTTCGGATAACCACCGAATAGCTCATCGCCACCTTCACCCGTCAACATGACAGTGACATGCTGCCGCGCGTACTTGCAGAGCAGGTAGGTCGGAATGGCGGGCGGCTCACTGACAGGCTCATCGTACATCCAGGCGAGGCGGGCAAATTCCGCGGCAAAATCGTCGAACCCGACAATCACCTCGTGGTGATCGGTATCGTAGCGCTGGGCAACGGCGCGGGCATACGGCAACTCGCTGAAACCCGCCTCCGCAAAACCGATGCTGAAGGTTTTGACGCGCTCGCGCCGGCCGGCCCGGCGGCGCAGTATCTCCATCTGTGCGACGATCAGGCTCGAATCAACGCCGCCGGATAATTGCGCGCCGAGTGGGACCTCGCTCATCAGATGCGATTCGACGCACTCGCGAAGGTGCTGATCGGTCTGTTCGAGCGCCAGGTCAAAATCGGGAACGGGCTGCCGGCGCTTGAAGCTGAGATCCCACCAGCGGCGCGGTTCGATTGAATGGGCGTTGTCAATATCAAATTGAATGAAGTGGCCGGCCGGCATTTTGCGGACATCTTCAAACATTGTCAGCGGCGCGGGCACATATCGGAACGTGAGAAACTGAGACAGTGCGTTTCGATCGACGCTGCGTTTGGCAAGCGCCGGATGAGCCAGAAGCGCCTTGATCTCGCTGGCGAACAAAAGACGTTTACCGTCGCTCCACCAGTAAAGCGGCTTGATGCCGAGGCGATCGCGGGCAATGAGCATGCGCCGACGCGGCAGGTCGTATACGGCAAACGCAAACATGCCGCGCAAGCGTTGCATGAGGTCAGCGCCCCATTGTTCATAGCCATGAACGAGCACTTCGGTGTCACAGTGCGTTTTGAAGGAATGGCCCAGGGTTTGAAGTTCGGCGCGGACTTCGGCGTGGTTGTAGATTTCGCCGTTAAAGCTGACGAAAACGCTGTCATCCTCATTGCCCATGGGCTGATGGCCACCCGTGCGATCAATGATCGCAAGGCGCG
>JBBQCK010000418.1:0-3517 GCA_038318605.1 Tepidisphaerales bacterium
CGGGGCGTGGGTACGGAAGGTGATGTAGAAATGATGCTTGCCCGGCAGGCCGCGCGGACTCGCAGCCTCTTGCATGGCCGCGCGGACGACGCCGCGCAGCGCTTCCTGCATCAGCTGGTCGTATCCGATCAGGTCGTCGGCCACGGCCGCCCCTCCTTGGCTTGAAGATGAAGCCTTAGCGGGTCATTTCGGGCAGTCAATCGCTGATCCACTCGGCGCGAGTCCCTTGGTTTTTCCAGGCGGCGACAGGCGAAATGCGCACCGCGCCGCAACAGTGCAACGCAACGCAGCTGCGTGCTGTTTCTGCCGCGCCACGTTTCGCGTGTTGCGCGAGGAACTCCCTCGCACATTCGCCAAGCGCCTGCATCACAACGGAAAATCGAAGAACAATTCGTCCGAACACTGAGGGCGTCTGCGATCACGTCTACGTTGTCGCGAGACAATCGCAGCTCCAAACATCATCAGCGGCAAAGTTTGCGCGAAATGTTGAGCGGTGGGGAAAAAATCCCCGGCTTCTGTTGCCGGGCGCCGGGGGGCCCCGCCTCACGATGCTACTCGGGAGGGCTTAGTGCGAGATCACACGCACCGCTTACGCGGCGAGGGCGAACTCTTCAGCTGAGTTGTCATTGGCAACTATGCTGTTTGGCCTGTAACGGGACCACCCGAGCAAAAGCATCGGCCTTCAACGTCCGTCGATCCTATTTCGGCCCCATATTTCCCGCCGCCCGGCCAATGACCCGATGCATCAGGAAGAAACTGGTGGAGCCGCCGGGCATCGCACCCGGGTCCGATCCGCCTATGTCCGCGCGTTTATCGCCATAGTTCGGTTGCCCGAACGACTCGAATATAGGCGCTCCCGCCCAGTATCTCAAACGCAAGTGATGGTAGCCGCCGCCAAGACTCGCTCTAGAGCGGGTTCCGTAGCTTGGGGAGAGCGGCCATGACCAAAAAACTTGCCGCCGAATTCGTCGGCACGTTTTGCCTCGTCCTGTTCGGATGCGGGGCGGCGGTCTTGGCCGGGTTCACGATTATTGGCCTGGATGGCATCGCCTTGGCCTTCGGCCTGTCGATCGTGGCCATGGCCTATGGCATCGGGCCGGTGTCGGGCTGCCACGTGAACCCCGCAGTGAGTTTTGCGGTGTGGATCGCCGGACGGATGTCGACCGCCGATATGCTCGGCTATTGGGCGGCGCAATGCGCGGGCGCGATCGTCGGCGCCGGCGTGCTCTATCTGATCGCCTCCGGGCATCCGGGTTATTCGATCGCCGATGGGCTCGGGCAGAACGGCTACGGGCTTGGACATTCGCCGGGTGATTACTCCCTGCTCGCATGCGCGGTGTTCGAAGTGGTGGCGACGTTCCTGTTTGCGGTGACCATTCTCGGTGTCACCCAACGCGCCGCGCCCAACCAGTTCGCAGGTCTGGCGATTGGCTTGTGCCTCGTGGTGATCCACATTGTCGGCATTCAGGTGACGGGCGTGTCGGTGAACCCCGCACGCTCGCTCGGACCTGCGGTGTGGGTGCTTGGCGATGCGTTGGGGCAGCTGTGGCTGTTCATCGCCGCGCCGATGGCGGGAGCGGGTCTGGCGGGATGTCTGTTCCGGGTGAAGCTGCTGAGCGAAGAAAGCTGAAGCCACGCCCGATCTTGTGGGCGCTGAGCGCGTTCGCGATCGGGCTTCTGTTGTATCTCTACACGCCACTGCCCTCGCCCGACGTGGCGCATGCGTCGCGCGACAATTGCGTACTGCTGCACATGTATTCCAACGGCTATCACTCCGATCTCGGCGTGCCGGCGACGGTGTTTCCTGAAGACCATCCGCTGCGACGGCTGTTTCCCGGCGCGCAATCGTTCCTGATCGGCTGGGGCGACGAGAAATTCTATTATTCCGACGGCACGGATTTGTGGCTCGGCCTCGATGCGATCACTCCGCCCAGCCCCAGCGTGCTGCATGTGGCCTGGAATGCGCCGGGCGCCTCGGCTTATCTCGGACCCAACGACGACACCGACATCGCGGTGTCGCGCCAGGGCGCGGCGCGGTTCGTGGCTTATGTGGACCGGGCTTTGGTGCTGGGCGCGGACGGCGCGCCGGTGATCACTACGCCGGGCAAAGTTGTGGGGCATTCGTTCTTCTTGCGCTCGCGCGGCAGTTTCCATTTGTTCAACGTCTGCAATCAATGGATGGCGCGGGCGCTGCGCGCCGCCGGCGTCGACGTGAACGCGCGGGCGGCATGGCTGGCGGGGCCGCTGATCCGGCAGGTGAAGCATCGGGGGCGGACGAGCTGTCCGACCTGACGTGGCTGCCGAGTCGGCCCATATAGGGGCGATGAGCGCACACCCCGCCCCGCTTCCCCTTGGACCGCCGTCGCCAGCGGATGTCGCCTATTTGGGGCTGCTCAAGGACATTCTTGAGAACGGCGTCGATCGCGGCGACCGCACCGGCACCGGCACGCGCGGCGTGTTTGGGCGGCAGCTGCGCTTCGATCTCGCGGCCGGCTTTCCGCTGCTGACCACCAAGAAAGTGCACCTGAAGTCGATCATCCTGGAGCTGCTGTGGTTTCTGCGCGGCGATTCCAATGTGCGCTGGCTGCAGGATCAGGGCGTGACCATCTGGAACGAATGGGCCGACGAAGAGGGCGAGCTTGGGCCGGTCTACGGCAAGCAATGGCGCTCGTGGGAAACCCGCGACGGGCGCGAGATCGACCAGATCAAGAACGTGGTCGAGAGCATCAAGACCAATCCGAATTCGCGCCGCCACATCGTCTCGGCCTGGAATCCGGCCGAGGTCGATCAGATGGCGCTGCCGCCGTGCCATTGCCTGTTTCAGTTCTACGTCGCCGAGGGCCGGCTGAGCTGCCAGCTCTATCAGCGCAGCGCCGACGTGTTTCTTGGCGTGCCGTTCAATATTGCGAGCTACGCTTTGCTGACGCAGATGCTTGCGCAAGTGACGGGGCTGACGCCCGGCGAGTTCGTGCACACGTTCGGCGACGCGCATCTTTATGCGAACCATTTCGAGCAAGCGAAAACCCAACTGGCGCGCGCGCCGTATGCCGCGCCGACGATGACGCTCAATCCGGAGAAGCGGGATATTTTCGGATTTGAGTATGGGGATTTCACGCTGACGAATTACGTGGCGCACCCGGGGATCAAGGCGCCGATTGCGGTGTGAAGGGAACGGCTTTTGCCGGAACATTCGCGTTCAGCGCGGCAGTGGCGCGTCAATTCCGACATTCGCCGACACGATAAGCAGCGGCCACGCGACGACTAGAAGCAGTAATCCAAACGCACCCCAAACCCACGAACCGACCATCGCAGCATAGGCGCGCCTGAACACAAGGTAAGCGACGACACACGCCACCGCAAACACCAGGTGACCGTGAACAAATCCGGGGATTGCCCGCTCACCGTCGCTGTAAATCGCGACTTCTGCAGAATACCCTGCAAGCGCGCTGACTACCGACCCGCAAACAACGCTAGTAGGCACAATATTCCTGCCTAGACGCGAGGAGATGAGCGAGCG
>JBBQCK010000419.1:0-3506 GCA_038318605.1 Tepidisphaerales bacterium
TGGAACCTTCGTCCGAGACTTCGGCAGCCTCGTCCAAGACGCCAAGGCCTCGCCGTCGCCGAGGGGGTCACTACTCAATCCCGGCCGCCGGTCCGGGCCATCGTGGGAAGGCGTGAGTCTTTCCCAATCTCCGATCGCAATTCAGGCGCTTCTCACGATAGTCGCAGCACAACACATGGCCCACGCTGGACGTGGACTGGTGCGGCTGGATAGCCAATCAACTCATGAACAATTTTTCCGAAGTCAGGTGTGACCCATATGGGTTTCTCACGTCTGGATGGGGATGTTGTGGGCGTGGGCGACGGCGCAGAGGTGCTCGCGGGCGGCGGCGTAGGCTGCGGCGTTGGGCAGGTGTTCGAGCATGATCGGAAGGTCGTTGCGGAGGCGGGCGGCCGAGGCGAGGAGCGTGGGGTAGTCCAGAACGCCCTGGCCGGGCGGGCATTCATGGATGTGGATTGTCAGGTCGGCGCTGGCGATGACATCCTTGGCGTGGCAACTGACGATGAGCGGGCCAAGACGATGAAAGGCGTCGCGGATGACGGCGGCGGTGTCGCAGTACTGGCGGGCAGACTGGATGAGATTGGCCGGGTCAAGATGGACCGCAAGCCGGGGCCGGTCGATGGCGTCAAGCAGGGCCAGCATGGCATCGACCGAGTCGGGGAGACACCAGGTCATGAACTCCAGCGCGAAGAAGGAGCGGATTGGCCGGACGGTGTCGAGGATGTGGCGAACGGTTTGGACGGCAAGCTCAAAGCCGTCGGCCGAGAAGTTGGCAGGACATGGCCCAAAGTCATCGCTTGCGGACAGGGAGCCGAGGTAGTTGACGCAGCATCGCGCGCCTACGGCGTCGGCGAGGGCGAGGCGTCGGCAGACGACCTCGAGGTGGGCCGCCCGGCGGGCGGGGTCGGCCATGTTGCCCCAGGCGCCGACTTCGGCAAGAAGCACATCCTCCGCGGCGAAGGCGGCCGCGAACTCGCGGAGCGTGGCGGAGTTGGCGTTTTCAAGAGATGTGGGCACATAGGCTGCGCTGTAGCCAAGCTGGCGATGCAGCCGGGCGAGTTCGCGCGGATCGGCCGGGGGATCGAAGATGGGTGCGCCGAGACGAATCATGTTGGGGGCTTTGGAAATGACCGTGCGATGGAGTCTGGTTTTGCGGGCATTGTCGCTGAATGAATGAGCCGCCCACGCATGGTATCGCCGAGCCTTCCTGCCTGCGACGGCGACCACGAGATGCGCCGGCTGCAACCGCGATTACCCGCCGCCGCTGGATACGAGGCGCGGCGGCATTGCATCCGACGCACCTTGACCCTGGCTCCGGACCGGAGAGAGAATGCGGAGCATGAGTTCATGGGTCGCGGCACTGATGTTGATCATGACATTACCCACCACTCGGCCAAAATCCGACGATTACCCCACCCTCCATTGGGCCACGACCCGGCCTGCGGAGGTCGGAATCGATCCGGTCCGGCTGAACCGGGGCCTGGACGACCTGGGACCCCGCGCGGGCAATATCGCTGTCGTTTGCAGAGGGATGCTCATCGCTTCGCGCGGCGCGATCGAACGGCCGGTTCCAATCTTTTCGGCCAGCAAGTCACTCACGGCGATGGTTTTTGGGGTATTGATGCAGCGTGGGGATGTTCGGCTGAATGATCCTGTGGCCGGTTCCAATCAACCGGCGGGTCAGGCGGCAACGTTTCAGAATTTCCTGACCATGACCAGCGACTTCGGTCTCGATCCGCACGCGCCCGGACAGCACTTTGCATACAACAACAACGCGGTGCATTTCTATGGGCAGTACATGCAGGCGAATTGGTTCAAGGATGCGCGCTCGCCAATCGAGGTGATGCAGCAATGCCTTCTTGGGCCGGTTTGCGCCGAGGATGCCGTGGGCTTCAAAGGCCAATGGGGCGGATGGGGCGGCGGGTTTTCAGTCTCGGCGCGCGACATGGCCCGGCTGGGCTATCTGGTGCTTCGTCGCGGCCGATGGATGGATCGGCAACTGCTTCTGGCCTCATTCATTGACGACCTCTATTGCATCCAGATTCCCGCCTGCGCGACCTTCAATCGCAGCCACGGTCCCAACGATCAGTTCAACCAGATTGCGATCAGCGAGAAACTCAAGGAAAGCTATTCATTCGGCTGGTGGCTCGGGCCTGCCGTGGACGGTCGGGCCGAGTACATCTATATGGCCGGCCGCGGTGGCAACTTCGTAATCGTACATCCAGGCTTCAATGTGGTGCTCGCGGTGACCAACACGCATCCGGAACAAAACCCAACTGCGGAGCAATATGTTGAAGTCATCCGCGCCGCCCTCACCGATCATCGAAAGGAGGCGGACGACGCCAGTTCAAGATAATTCGGACTGACGGCGGAAAAGGGATCGCCGCAAAGCGGTAGACGCGGGACTGTGGTGTCCGAATGCCGCATTCAGCCGTCCGCGAGCCGCGCCCGGGCATCCTTGGAGCCGCTCTGGAGGAGACTGGCAAACAGCAACTAAACAGGAAACAGGTGGCGGGCAGTCGGCAGGAAGCAGCAGGTAAAGAATGGCCGATCCGTAATTCACGTGCAATCAGCGACTACTTCCGGCAACTGACACCCGGCAACAGGCAACTTCCCCCGCAACTTCGTCCCTCACCACGTCGGCCCGAGAATCCATGGGGCAAATTCCTCATCGCCGATGCCTGCCGCCTCGCTTTTGGTTTTCTCACCACCCGCCACCGCCAAAATCTTTTCGAAGATGCGCTCACCGACCGATTCCATCGATTCCGTGCCGTCCAGAATCCCCCCGGCGTTGAGATCCATGTCTTCGCTCATGTGTTCGTACATCACGCTGTTCGTTGCGATCTTGATGCACGGCGCGGGCTTGCATCCATACACGCTTCCCCGACCGGTGGTGAAGCAGCCGATCGTGCAGCCGGCCGACACCAGCCCCGTCATTGAAACCGGGTCATATCCCGGCGTGTCCATGAAGCCCAGCCCCGGCGTGGTCACCGGTTCGGCATACGCATACACCGCCGACAGCGGCGCCTGCCCCGCCTTGGCGATCGCGCCCAGCGATTTTTCATAGATCGTCGTCAGGCCCCCCTCCTTGTTGCCCGGGGACGGGTTGTTGTCGATCGTCGAGTTGTGCAGCCGCGCGTATTCCTCCCACCAATGCACATGGTCGATCAGTTTCCGGCCGACCGATTCGTTGATCGCCCTTCGCGTCAGCAGATGCTCCGCGCCATAGATTTCCGGCGTCTCGGCCAGGACGGAGATGCCCCCCTGCCGCACGAGTTCATCGCTGGCCGCGCCCAGCGCGGGGTTGGCGGTGATGCCGCTGTTGCCATCCGATCCGCCGCAATTCATGGCCAGCGCCAGCTTTGAAGCCGGCTGCTCGCTGCGCCGGGCCGCATTCGCAAGCGGCAGCAGTTTTTCGATCGCAGTCGAGGCCGCATCAACCGTCCGCCGTACGCCGCCGACATTTTGAATATTCATGAACGCCGGCGCGGGCTCCCCCTTGCGCA
>JBBQCK010000420.1:0-3503 GCA_038318605.1 Tepidisphaerales bacterium
TGTCCCTCATCGTGACGCCATCGACAATGGAGGTCGAACGTATTTCCTCGTATTTCGTGGTGATCTCCTTCTGCTTTAGCTCGATCTCCTCACGTGTCGGCGGAATCACCGCGTGCAGCATATTGACAAGTGTTCCCGGCGGCCGGGTGGCCGTTGAGGTAAACCCCTCTCCCGCACCCGTCCGCCCGCCAGTCGTCAGCAAAGGCTGATAGTTACGCAGAATGTCGTCGTAGGTCTGTCGGAACGTCGAGCAGGCGACGGTGCCGCCATTGGGCAGCGCCCCCGCCGACAACTGTTCGCCGTTGTTCTGGAACCCGCGCGTGCGAAACAGGCCTGGTATCGTGACGTCGCTTGCTCCCTGCGCGACCAGCCCCTTATTGATCGCGATTGCGGCGCTTTCCATCGCGGCTGCCTGCGTCTTCACCGAGGCGGTCATCTGCTGACCCCAATCGATGATCTTCTCGACGGGAAAATACTTAAGATCGGGAACCGCCTTGCCGGTTGCATCGACATTGGGTTCCTTGCGCGTCTTTGTGACATATCCCTTCAACTCCGCCAGATCTTTCGGGCGGCCGTCGAGTTGCTTCTGTAAGGCGTCGAAGGGCGCCAAAAACAGGGCTATCGCGGCGATCAGCGCAACCACCCCGCAGATGATGCTGACCATGTTCTTTTTTACGATGTCCATCTTGGTGTCTCCGTCGAATCGTCCTGGCTGGACTCATTGCGCCGATGCCTGCGCCGCAGGCTCGGTTGGCGGCGGCGGATCAAGCACCACCGCCATGATCACCTCGAACTCCGTGTCGCTGGTGATTTTTTCATTTGCATCACCGGGATACATCAGATCCTGTGTCGGATCGACAACATCGCCTCGCCCTCGGGCGCCCGCGAACCGGACACGGCGGCTTCAAAGCCCATTGGCCCGCCCACATTCTGCGAATTAGCGCCGGGACCAACCATATTGATCGTCCTCATGCCGATGCGGCCGACCTCGGCGCGGGCAATGTAATACTGCTTTTGGTCTTTGAGCGCGGCCGATGCGCTGACCTCCTTTTCCAGCTTCTTCGCGAAACTGGTGCTGATGAAAAATCCGGCGCGGGGCTGCGGACACGTTCCCTTGATCCAGACTAGATATCCCCGTTTGGTCGGGCCGGCCGTTGAGATCGCCGGATCGGTCGGCGCGCCGCCGTTCATCCCGGGCTCGGTGTTCGTGCCGCCGCCTGTGCGATCGGCCTCGGTGCCAGGCGTTATGCTTACAAACGCCGCCGCATCTTTCGCCAGCGCCGCGTTGAGATCAGGACGATACTGCGAAACAATCGAGTCGATGAAGATGACCTCGCGTTTCGCGCGTTCCGCCCATTTCGCCTTCATTTCCGCCGGCGTCGCCGCCACGCCGGTCTGCGGCAGCGCGCCGGTGATGTCGGCGTTCAGGTTCGCCCACACATCGCGATAGTCCTTGAGCTGCTGCACGAAGAGGATTTTCGCGCGATCGTCAAAGCCGCCGCTTTCGACGGCGGACCACTGTGCATCAAAGCTCTTTGCCTTCTTCGCAGTGTCTGCAATTTTGGTGCGATCCTGGGCGTGCGCCTCGAATGCGCTGTTGTCCATGATATATCGCGCATAGGCCACGCCGGTGCCGACAACGAAAATCGCTGCGGCTGCGGCAAACCATTTGGTCTTTTCCTTCCACATCTTCGCCCGGCGAATGGCGGCGGGCAAAAGCGAACTGTTGATCTTTGAATCCCCCATCGCCTGCAGCGCCAGCCCATAGGCCCCGGCCAGCGAAACCGCGTTTTCCCCGAAAATGGCGGCCTGTTTGCCATCGTCCGGCGGCAGCGCCCGAAATGAATCGACGCGCTCCACCTCGAGCTGCAGATTCTGCTGGAGATATTTCTGAAGCCCGCTCAATTTGAACGTGCTGCCCAGCGCCACGATGCGCTTGATCCGCGAATCGCGATGGACCGAGGCATAAAAGCCCATTGAACGCTGGACCTCGGCGACAAGATCGGCAAACACCGGCCGCATCGCCTGGAAAATCTGCCGCGCGTATTTGCTGGTCGCAGCGTTGCGCTTCAATTCCTCGGCCTTCTGGAAATTGAGTTTGAACGCCTTGGCAAGCGCTTCGGTAAAAGTATTGCCGCCGATGGGCAGCGTGCGCAGCCATACCGTTTCACCTTCAGCGATGATCAGGTCGGTGTTTTCGGCGCCGCTGTCCATGAACATGGTCGCCCCCTGCACCCGGCCGTCGCGGTACATGGCGTTGTACACCGCAAGCGGCGACATCTGCACGGCCTGCACGTACATTCCCAGGTCGGTTAAATACCCCACCTGGCGATACACCACCACCTTGCGCATCGCGAAGATGCCAACCTCTGTTTCGGGGCTGTCGGCCTCTTCAAAAAGCTGGTAGCTCCATTCGACATCATCCAGCGGAAATGGAATCTGCTGGATCGCTTCAAACCGCACGATTTCCGGAATCTTCTTCGCTTCGACCGGGGGCAGCTTGATAAAACGCGCAAAACTGCTCTGGCCGCTGACGCCGATCGCCACGGGCGTTTTGCGCATGTCGTGGCGCTGGGCAAAATCAGCCAGTGCCTTTTGAAGCAGCGACTCGCGATTGTCCCCCGTCGTAGAAAGAATCTGTTCGTGCTCGACAACGTCGAAGTCTTCGACTTTGTAATTGTCACCCTCCGCCGACAAGCGTATTGCCTTCAGGGCACGGTTGCCGACATCGATTCCCCAGGCACTGCGAGCGCTGGCCATATCGGTCTCCTCAATGCCAGCGCTTCAGGAGCACCGGCGGGTGTCTGTTCGATGGTGCATAAACAGCAGCGTCGGAGTTCAACTATACCAGATGTTACGACAGAATTGCACGTCGGTTCCCGACTGTCGTGGCGCAAAATCGGCGATATGATCGATTCGATGACGGTTTTGCAACGCGTTGGACGGGCAAAGGTTTGCGTGGAAAGCGAAATCGTGGGTGAAGTTGGGCGAGGTCTGGTCGCGCTGGTCGCCGTTTGCGCAGACGACACCGCGCAGGATATCCAGTGGACGGCAGATAAAATCGCCAGCTTGCGCATCTTCCCAAACCGCGACGCCACGCCGCCACGGCATTTCGATCGCGACGTACGCGAAGCAGGAGGTGCGGTTCTGCTGGTCAGCAATTTCACCGTCGCGGCCGACACCCGCAAAGGCCGCCGCCCCAGTCTCAACACCGCCGCCGGCCCGCAGCGCGGACACGAACTGTTCGACCTGCTCGTGGCGCGCATGCGCGCCGCCGGTATCAAAACCGCCACCGGCCGGTTTGGTGCGGACATGCAGATTGAACTCGTGAACGATGGCCCGGCCACGTTTCTCCTCGACAGCCAAGAGGCGCGGGTCGTTGATTGAAGCAGGGGTCGCCCGGGAAAAAATGAGCGGCCGCTCGGATAGATCGGAAGTTTCAGCAGCGTTTGCCCGGATCGGCGTGGGGCCGAAGGAGGCTTGGAGCGTCAGATTCACCGAAG
>JBBQCK010000421.1:0-3499 GCA_038318605.1 Tepidisphaerales bacterium
CGGTAAGCAGCAGCTTGCCCGACCAACTCCAACTGCCCACTTCCCGCTGACTCCGGCATACCGCATACTGCCTGCTGCCATGAACGAATTGATCTCGCCGCCGCGCGAGCTGCTGACCGCCGCTGAAGAACGATTCGAAAACGCCCGCCGCCTTTTCGGCGCGATCGCGACGCCTGTTGCATTTGCCCTGGTCTATTTGTTCGTTGCATCCGGCCTGCCGCCGGCGGGGCGGCGTCTTTCGGCGATATTGGCCGCCACAGCCGTTCTTTGGATGACCGAAACCATCAGTCTTCCCGCAACGGCGCTGCTTGGGTCGGTGTTATGCGTTCTTCTTGGAGTCGCCAGTGCGAAGACGGTTTTTGCGCCTTTCGCCGATCCAATGATCGGTTTGTTCCTCGGCAGCTTTATTCTCGCCCGCGCGATGGCCCTGCATGCGCTGGATCGCCGAATTGCCCTCGCATTTCTGAGTATTCGCTGGATTGGCGGCCGGCCGGGTCGCGTGCTGGCGGGAATGGGTGTCATATCTGCCGCGCTGTCGATGTGGGTCAGCAACACCGCCACAACCGCCATGATGATGCCCATCGGTGTGGGGATTCTCACCGCCATGCATGCCCTGCGCGTCTCTGACGGGCGGCTTGCGCCCGGGCCAATGAACGCCCGCGCCTGGCCTTACGCGACCGGCATGATGTTGATGATTGCCTACGCCGCCTCAATCGGCGGAATTGGAACGAAGGTCGGCTCGCCGCCGAATCTGATCACACTGGCGCAGCTCGAACGCGCGGGGTATTCGATAAGCTTCTTCAAGTGGATGGCGATCATGACGCCGACGCTGCTGGCGATGTTCGCGCTGCTCATGCTGCTGATGTATGCGCTGCATCGCGACGCCCCGGCCAACGAGCCTGCGGGGACACCGAAGGACATTGCGCCAACTTCACATGGTGCTGCCGCCGGCTTTGGGCACGGGTCGCCTGACCATGCCGCCGAAAGCGAGCGCGCGGGGCTGATGGCACATCTCGACGCCGAACGCCAGCGCCTTGGCGCGTGGACCTTGGGACAGATCAATACGCTGGGCTGTTTCACGCTGGCGGTTTCGCTTTGGATCCTGCCGGGGGTTGTCTCGGCGCTTTCGCCGGGAAACAAGCGGCTGGCGGGCTTCTTCGCAAACAATGGTCCAATGCCCGAGGCAATCGTTGCTCTGCTGGCGGCGCTGCTGCTGTTTGTACTTCCGGCCGACCGCGGACGACGCCAATTCACGATGACCTGGCCCGAGGCCGCCAAAATCGACTGGGGCACGCTCATCCTCTTCGGCGGCGGCATAAGCCTCGGGCAGTTGATGTTCGACACACATGTCGCCGACGCCTTGGGTCACTGGATCATCGCCCGAACGCATGTTGAGTCGCTTTGGGCGCTGACGGCCGCCGCCATCGTCCTGGGCATTTTCCTGTCAGAAACAACAAGCAACACCGCGGCCGCCACGATGCTGGCGCCCCTGATCATCAGCATCGCCGTCGGCCTGAAGGTAAACCCCGTCGCCCCTGCGCTCGGCGCATGCCTTGGCGCCAGCTACGGCTTCATGCTCCCCGTAAGCACGCCCCCCAACGCAATCGTCTTCGGCTCGGGCCTCGTGCCCATCGGCAGAATGATCCGCGCGGGGATTCTGTTTGATATTCTCGGAGCGGTACTGATTTTCGCGGCGCTGCGCATCCTTTGTCCGCTGATGCAATTGACGCCGTCACATTAGGTCTGACTCGAAAATATAGGGGTGCGGCTTGGAACAGACTGGCGACAACGATTCGCGCGTTTCCAACCCCTTTCGTCGTCTCGATCGGATCTGCGGCAATATGGAGAATAGAACCCGCAGCCCGTCCGACGCCATTGCCATGCGTGGCTGCCAGAGAGCCGACAATAAAGTTGGCGTCGTGAAACGGCGACCACCATCGTCTGACGTCAACAGTTAGCGATTCTGACCGACAGTGCCTCGGCGTATGCAATCCCTGCTCTGCCGGAAAGCTGAACGTCGGTGGCCGACTTCAAAATACTATTGGCATTCCCACTGACCTAAACGGCTTTTGATCAATCAGGGACCTCGCCCAGCGCGATCAGGTCCATGCCGCAATATAGCCCTTGACGCATAATCTGAAGCCGCCTATTGTTTTTAAGTGTGTGGGATGTCGAGATGTGCGACGAGTTCGTTGAGTGGTGGAAGACGCTCGATGGGTCCCAAAAGGAATCTCTATTAGTCGGCGTCGAGTTGCTGCGCCAATTGGGTCCTTCGTTGGGTCGGCCACATGTGGACTCATTATACGGTTCGGGCCATTCCAACATGAAGGAACTTCGCGTACAGCACAAAGGTCGTCCACTGCGTGTGATGTTCGCGTTCGATCCTCGGCGTATTGCCGTGCTCTTGGTCGGCGGTGACAAAACCGGCGACACGCGTTTTTATGAGCGAATGGTTCGCCTTGCGGACAAAATCTATAGTGTTCATTTGGCGACGCTCGAATAAACGAAGGTGGCGTAATGAAAAAATTCAAGGATGTGGAGAGAACGATGTCACCCGCTTCGCGGGCGCGGGCTTACGCGCGGGCGAAGCAGATCATGGCTGAAATGCTTTTGGCGGAAATCCGCAAACACATGGATGTGACGCAAGCCGAGCTTGCGCGTGCCCTCGGTGTTACGCAGCCAACGTTGTCAAAACTCGAACATCAGGACGACATGCAGGTGAGCACGTTGCGGCGGCTTATCGAAGCGCTTGGCGGGAAGCTGGAGATCATCGCGCGCCTCCCGAAGGGCGACATTCGGATTCGGCCATTCAAGCAGGCTTCGTAGCGAAATGCTCGCGCTGCTGTGAGGCGGTTCGATATTACGCCACCTTCTTCCCCGGCTCATCAGTCGATGGGGATTGCTTGCTCGGGATGATGGTCAGTGAGATGACGTTCGTGGGGCAGACCTGTACGCATTCGCCGTCGAGATCGCAGTTGGCGATTGTGCGCGCATCGACCATCGCCTTGCCATCTACCATCGCCAGCACGCCCCGGGCGCAGTGGGCGACGCAGATGTCGCAGCCGATGCAGTCGGAGACGTCGATTTTCAACGTCGCGCTGGCGCACTGACCGGTCGAGGGTTCGGTGGCATTCCACTGGCCGACGGGCGAAAGGGTGGGGCGGGGGTCGGCCGATTCAAAGCCGGCTTCCAAACGGTCGAACGTTGCCAGCGACGACACTTCCACCGGGCCGCGCCGGCGCAGGCGGTAGAGCGGATGTTGGCAGTGATCGCACAGCTGCAGTTGCTCGAGCTTCTCCAGATATTTGATGACCGTGCTGACCACCGTCGCGTGCGACCAGGTCAGCGGACTGACCGATAGCGGCGCGTTGGTATAGGGATGCACCTGTTCCGCAAGAATGCCGCTTTCCAATGCGTGGTCCGCCGCCCATTCAAAAATCGGCATCGCATCCTTCAACTGCGCGGCATCCTTTGCGCGTGTGATGAGATAATCCGCCAG
>JBBQCK010000422.1:0-3492 GCA_038318605.1 Tepidisphaerales bacterium
GGCCGAACCAGAAATCGTTGGGTTCGTCGTCGTCAAAGTTGTCGCCGGGGTTGAAATCTCGATAGGTTCCGCGGCCGCGGACAAAAACCTCATGCACGCCATCCAGGCTGATTCGGCCGTAGCCGACGAAATCTGCTTGTCGCAGGCCGTGGTTGTCGTTGTTCTGATCGTCGATGGAGAGATAATTGAGGGACAAATATCCGCCATAATCGATAAGCAGGCGCTGATCGACGGGGAGATCGGTATCGACCTGCAGGCGGGTGGTGCGCTGGATTTGCTCGAGCTGGCGATCGAAACGTTCGAGGGAGTTGTTGGCAGGAGCGTTGTTTGCAGGTGCGTTCTGTGCGCAGACGGCCTGGCTTGTTGTCGCCAGCGTGATCGCCGCCAACAGCCTCCCGGCAATGCGGCCGTTGATTTTCAGCAAGCGCCGTTGCGGCGCGGAATGCTGGGCAGGGATGGTCGAACCTTGAAACATGTGCCACCAGTCCGATCGAATGTTTGCAAGCCCACGGCGACGAAATGCGGTGCCGAGTGTATGGCGCGCCGATGCGCGTCGCAACCGGTAGGCACCGCCGGCCGAGCCATACGGGCGGCGCGTTTTGTGCGCACCGTGGCCGAAAGGCGCATTACGTCGATCGGCGCTTATGTCCTATACTCGGCAAATGAAGGGAAAAATCATGACCGATAACGGATTAACGTCACTGAGCGCGCGCCGTGGGCCGATCGTGGTGATTGGTTCGATCAATATGGATCTGGTCTGTCGCGTCGATCGGATGCCGGTCCCGGGGGAGACGATTCGTGGCTCGGATTTTGTCACCATCCCCGGGGGAAAGGGCGCCAACCAGGCCGTGGCGGCGGCGAAACTTGGCGCGGACGTGCATCTTGTGGGGCGGGTGGGAGAGGATGATTTCGGCGAGCGACTGCTGAACGGACTGCAGATGCACGGCGTTCATACGGAGCAGGTGATCATCACCGAAGGCGTCAGCAGCGGCGTGGCGATGATTCTGGTCGATCGGCGCGGTGAAAACTCGATCGTGGTGAGCCCCGGCGCCAACGCAAATGTATCACCGGCGGACGTGGACGCTGCGGAGAACCTGATTGCGGGCGCTTCGATTGTGTTGATGCAGCTCGAGATACCCCAGGAGACCGTGGCGCATGCCGCGAGCCTGTGCAGGAAGCATGGTGCGTTTGCAATACTCGACCCCGCGCCCGCACCGGCGCGAGGGCTGCCGCGGTCGTTGTATGCAGTGGATTTGCTGACGCCGAACCAGTCGGAGGCGGAGGTACTGCTGAAGCTCGACGCGGCGAGGGCGAAGGTGAAGCGCACGAAACGCCCGGACGCGAAGCAGATCGGCGGGGATTTGCTGGCGCGTGGGCCGCGCAGCGTGGTTTTGAAGCTTGGCTCTCGCGGCGCGATGATCGTCGATGGCGATGTGAGGTTGGTGAAGGGGTTTAAGGTGAACGTGATGGATACAACTGCCGCTGGCGACGCATTCACCGGTGCGCTGGCAGTGGCGATCGAAGAGGGGATGGCACTTCCCGCGGCGGTTCGATTTGCCAACGCGGCCGGCAGCCTGTCGTGCCAGGCGTTCGGCGCACAGCCTGCGTTGCCTTCGCGCGACGCGGTGGAGAAAATGCTTAGCAAGCATGCATGAGTGAAGTTTTTTCATTTTGAACCGGCAAGGTGGTTGATGGCGCGGCGGCCAAATGTCGTTTTTATTTTTACGGATGAATGGCGCGCCCAGGCGACGGGGTATGCCGGCGATGTCAATTGCCATACTCCAAATCTCGATCGATTTGCATCGCAGAGCATCAACTTTATTAACGCCGGCGCGGGGTGCGCCGTCTGCTGCCCGCATCGGGCAAGTCTGCTGACCGGCCAGTACCCGCAGACGCACGGCGTGTTCATCAATGATGTGGAGCTTGATCCTGATTGCGATTCGATCGCACGAGCGTTTGGCCGACAGGGATATTCGACCGGATACATCGGCAAATGGCATGTGTACGGCAGCCCGCTTGGCCAATGCGAGCGGCGGCGGAGTTTTGTGCCGCGCAGCCATCAGATGGGCTTTGACTATTGGAAGGGGTTTGAATGCTGTCACGATTACAACAACAGCCCCTACTTTTTTAATGACGATCCAACGCCTCGGCTGTGGGAGGGATATGACGCTTTTGCCCAGAGCCAGGATGCCGCGCGATTTATTCGCGAACAGGCCGCCGGCGACCGGCCATTTTTGTTGATGCTTTCTCTGGGTCCGCCGCACTTTCCGCTGCATACCGCGCCGCGAGAGTACCGGGCGATGTATGAAGGGCGCGAGCTTGCTCTGCGGCCGAACGTGCCGCCTGCCCATCGTGCATTGGCGCAGCAAGAGCTGCGCGGCTATTACGCGCACATTGCCGCGCTGGATGATGCATTCGCGATCGTACGCGATGCAATCGAAGCGGCCGGTATCGCCGGTCAAACGATTCTTATCCATACCTCGGATCATGGTGACATGCGCCAGAGTCAGGGGCTGGATACGAAGTTGTTTCCGTGGGATGAGTCCGTCTGCGTACCATTTCTCATGCGATGTCCCGGCCTCGCGCCCGCCGGCGGAAGCGCGTGCGCTGCACCCATTGATGGTCCCGATGTCATGCCCACATTGCTTGGACTATGCGGGCTTGAGATTCCGCGGTCGGTCGAGGGGCGCGACTGGTCCGCCGTCATCAACGGCCAGCAAATCCTGACCGGCAACGAGGCGATTTTTCTCAACCAGACAGCAGAATTCACGGAGCTGCAGTTCACGGGAATGAAGGCATATCGCGGCCTTCGAAACTCGCGCCACACTTATGTGCGTAACACGGATGGGCCGTGGTTGCTTTACGACAATCAGATTGATCCATTTCAGATGCGCAACCTCATCGGCCGCCCCGACCACGCGGCGCTGCAAGCCCGGCTGGAGGCGCAGCTACGCGAGATGCTGGATGTTCGCCGCGATGAATTCCTGCCAGGCCGCGTCTATCTCGAGCGCGCCGGGCTGACACACTACAAGGAAGTAAACTGCGCACTCAAGCGTGGATGGGAGGATCCATGGAATGCTTGAAATCTCGATGCCCCCAACTCGGACACTATTCGTGCGACAATTGAATCCGAATGTCCCCGGCCAGTTCTCCTACGAGTTTGGATCCGTCGGCCGTCAGCACGAACCGATACGGGTCATTGGGGTCTCGCGGCGCGGCACGTACCGTCGCGCCGGGCGGGACGTAACCGTGAAAACGCATGTCGTAGAGAATTTGCGGGCGCGCGATGATTGTTCCCGGAACGATTGTGGTGCAGATCAGCTCTCCGGTCTTTGGATCGTATTCAACCGCCACAAGGCGCGATGCTTCTGAACGAGTGCGCACCTCCCCGAGAAAGACGAGTTGTAAGGGCTGACGGCCGGGCGGAGAGAGTAATCGGTTAAAATGCGACCAGCATTCAGCGGGGTTGGGTGGATTGGACATGCATTGTCG
>JBBQCK010000423.1:0-3485 GCA_038318605.1 Tepidisphaerales bacterium
GCCGCATCGGCGCCGCCATGATCGACCGGCTGTTCCTCGGCACCAATCCGTTCGGCGAGCAGCAGCAGACCATCTCCCGCATCCGCGGCGCATTCGATGCGCCGCTCGACGGCACATACGGTTTTGCCGTCTCCGCCGACGACAAAGGCGCCCTCTACATCGACGGCAAGCCGGCTGTTTTCGCTCACAACTCTCCCGGCGATGTACGCTACAACGCCGATGTCGATTTGAAAAAGGGCAGGCACGACGTCGCCTTCTATCACATAAATCTTTCGGGCGACGGGCGGTTCACAGTTGTCTGGAGATTGCCGAAATCCAAAAAGTGGGAATTGATTCCGGCATCTTATTTCAATCCGCCGCCGAAAAGCCTCGTCGGCGCGCTGGAAGAAAATCACAAGCCATTTTCGGCCGACTACAAGGTGAAATACGAGGCGGAGGCATTCTTTGCCGACCACTATTCCCATCGATACCGCTTTATCGCCATGGCGCCCAAGGTCGGTAACCCAAAAGATGTTCGGTATGAATGGGATTTCGGTGATGGCCAGACCGCTGCAGTCCAGACAGTCGATCATGTGTTCGTCACGGACGCCAAATATCCCGTGCGCCTGACCCTGCGGATCGGAAACAACAACGACACGATCACCAACGCGATCGCAGTCAGCCGACAGTATGAAACGCTGGATCGTCCGCCGACGGATGAGCCGGCGGCGCATGCGAAGCTTTCCGAGGGATATGACATTTCCAAGTTACCGCCGGAAGCACTTTCCTGGTTGACTCAGTTGTTTCTGCGCGCCAATCAGCTTGATCGAGCCACCGCTTGCGGCATGCGGCTGGCATCGCTTCCGCGCGTGCCGGAGGCGGGTTCGTCGCTGCATGCGCTGGACGAACTGGCCGACGCGTTGAGCGAACGCGGCCGGGCGACGGCGGCGCGGGACCTATGGCAGGCCGCGCCGGATCGATCAAACATCCACGAGGTGGCGGTGCGCCGCAGTGCAGATGTGTTGCTCTGGCAACTGGGAGACCCTGCCAAGGCGCATGAAGCACTTGCGCCGATCGTCAAATCCGGATCGGACGATGCGCTGCGCCGGCAGTATGCGCAGGCACAGCTTCTGACCGGCCACTCCGACGAGGCGCGGCAAATCCTGGAAGGGATGAAAGTTGACGTGCCACCCGAGCGCCGCGCCGCGCTTAGCGGTGCGGCCGCCCGCACCATCGAATACTACATCACCGAATCCGACCCGGAATCCGGCGAGCGTGCCTGGGATCACTGGCAGGCGCAGTTTCCCGCGGATTTTCTCGAAGGATACAGCGTCCTGCTTCGCACCCGCCTGATGGAGCAGCGCAAATACCCGGAAGCGGCCGCCGCGATTGCCGAAGCCTTTGCCCTTGCCGTGCCGCGATCGACCTATGCCCCGCAACTGCTCGATCGGGCAAGCAAACTCCTGGCAAAATCGAATCCACAAAAAAGCGCCGAACTGCGCAAACTATTAAAGGAGAAGTACCCGGAGGATCCGCTGGCGCAGGATGCGCCACCGAAATAAGGGCGAGGCGTTCGTCGCCTCACGATCGAACCATCAATGGGGACGGATCGAGATTTCAAATCTCATATCCTGGGCCATTTTCAAATTAGATATACCCCGGAATCTCAAGTCCTGCCGTTGCCCGTCGTCACCACGATCTTGACAATCTCCCCCTTGCGATCGCGCGCCAATTCCATGGCGGCCGGCAGTTCGCCGAGATCGAAGCGATGCGAAATGAATTGCTCGCCGGGGATGATGTTCGCCTTCAACATTGCCAACGTTGCCGGGAAGTATACTGCGGGGCTGGCGAAGCTGGATCGCAGTTGCAGCTTGCGAAAATGAAACTGATTCGCGTCGATTTCGATGCGCGCGGACCCGGGCCCGATGCCGATGTACGCCATGATGCCGCCGTAATCGAGCAGTTCCAACGCAGCGGGAATGGTGATTGCGGGACTGGTCAGAAGTACCCGATCGAACGACCGCCGCAGGGCTTTTTCGTCGTCCAGCGCCCCGTCTACCACGACCACGCGCGCCCCGAGCCCCGCCGCCACATCCAGCCGCCGTCGCGTGCGCTCCGGGCCGATGCACACGACCTCGCGCGCCCCACGGCGTAGTGCCAACGGAATTGCCATCAGGGCGATCGGACCCGGCCCGATGATCGCAACCCGGTCCCCAAGTTCGATCGAAGCGACCTTGACCATGTCCATCGCCACGCCGGCCGGTTCGGTCAGGCTGGCGACATCCGGCGTCAATCCTTCATATTTCACGCAGCACCCCGCCGGCGCGGTCATGAAATCCGCGAACCCCATTGCCGGCCTGCCCCAGAAGCCCGGCGCTCTCCGGCAAAGATCGACTCGCCCATCGCGGCACAAATCGCACTGCCCGCAGAAGCCGCTTGTTTCCAGCACCACACGATCGCCCACCGCCAATCGCGATTCCCCCGCGCCAACCGCCCGTACCACTGCGGCGATTTCATGTCCAAACGGCTTCCATTCGGTGTTCGTTTGCGCCGCCGTCAAATCGCTGCCGCAGATGCCGCAGGCCTCGACCTTTATCAATACATCGCCGGCCGCCGGCGCGTCGGGGAGTTCGACGGTTCGGCATTCCGTTCGCCATGGCGCGTTCAGGTAATACGATCGTGTTTTCACTTTCTCTCAGTCTCTGCGCCATGGGCGGGCTTTCCATAGACCGGCGCGAGTACCTGCGCGCTGCGATTGGGCAGATAGATTTCGATCGACTGGTTGCGCCCGTACATGCCTTTGTCCTGTTTCGGATAAACCACGCCGTCCGCCACACGCCCAAATCCGCCGAAAAGTTTTTGATCGCTGTCGAGAACCACCCGGTAATCGCGTGGATCGGGCACCGGAATGCGCAGCGATGGATAGCTTTCGCTCGGATGAAAATTAAATGCAAACACCAGCGGCCCGCGGCGGTAGACAATCTGCCGCGTGTCCTCATGGAGCACCAATTGCTCGATGAATGGATCGGGCAACAGCGCATAATCCCGGTCGAGCTTCAGCATTGCCCGATCAAATTCGAGCAGCCCGCCATACCGAAGCAGGGGGTTGTCCGCCAGCGACCATTGCCGACGCGCATACTGATATGAATACCCATTCCCCTCGCGCGGGAAATCGATCCATTCAGGATGTCCAAATTCGTTCCCCATGAAATTCAAATACGCCTCACCCGCCAGGCTGAATGTGATCAGCCGGATTAATTTATGCAGCGCAATGCCCCGGTCGATCACCACGTCGTGGCTCTCGATTCCCATGTGGATATACATCGCCTGGTCCATCAGGCGAAATGCGATCGTCTTGTCTCCCACCAGCGCCTGGTCGTGGCTTTCGGCATAGCCGATGTGTTTCTCGGCCGGACGGCGATTCAATAATGTGTAATAGATGTCTCCCAGTCGCCATTGCTCGTCGCGCTGTTCCTTCAGCAGCTTGATCCAGTAATCCGGCACGC
>JBBQCK010000424.1:0-3484 GCA_038318605.1 Tepidisphaerales bacterium
CCCTCAGGATGCGGCGCTTCTGAACGAATATGGCCTCAAGTCGTCTTATGAGCGCGTTTCACTGTTCCGGGCCGCAGGCATTCAGTTCTCAATTCCCACGCTCATCCGCCTGCTCGATCAGGACCAGGACGCGTTTGTGAGATGGTCGATCGCCGCCGCCATTGCCGCGCGCCACGGCTGGGATATTGATGACATTGGACGGGTGGCCAGCGGACAGAACAGGCCAGCTACCGCCCTGCTCGGAATCGGCCGACTTCGGACCGATCCGCGCTCTGCCGAAACGCTTTTGCGGCAATCGATCGGCATTGATGCCGGGGACAAACCAACGCCGACTCGTGAGATGGGATTTGCCGTCGCCGCGCTGTCCAATTTATATCTGCGAACCCATCGGCCGAGCGACGCGGCCGACCTCCAGCGCGTCTGGATCAACACTTTCGGCAGGGGCGATCCGCGCGACGTGAGGCCAGCGGTATTCGAGTTGTTTGCACTGCATGCGATGTATGGGCCATTGCCAGGATTTGCCGATGATATGCGCGCGCACCGCGATCAGCTCAGCCGGCCGGTGCTGATGTATGCCTTGGCGCGCATGTGGCGGCTAAACGGCCAGCCCGCCGTTGCCGACATATTGCGACGCCAAGCGGCGGCCGCAGCATGGCAGGATCCGGTTGAGCACAACAATGCGGCGGCGTTACTGCTTGAGCACGACTGGTTCGACGAGGCGGAGCTCGAATACAACGCGGTTATTTCCGGGCCAAATGCCGGCGACGTGCTAATCTCGAACGCGCATTTCGCGTTAGCGCGAGTAGCTGCGGTCAGGGATGACGATCAGAAAGTCGCCGACGAGCTGCAACGCGGCATCGATCTCGCCAGACGGAGCAACGGCCAGATCATTGGCGCCGCCGACCGCGATATTGCAACCGAAATTGCATGGCGTCGATTTCGCGCCGCACGAAAATCCGGCAAGCGCTCTGACAGCATAATGCTTCTCGGCGTTCTGGGCTCGCTGGCGCCGACGAAGGTCCAGATGGTTGAAGATATCGTTCCTGAATTAAAGAAGATTGGCAATCCGGTATTGGCGGTACGCCTGTACAACGCGGCGGCCGCCCCGCTACGGAAGGCGCTCGCCGCCGCACCAAACAGCGCCGAATTGAACAACAACCTCGCATGGCTCAGCGCCCGCTGCGGTGAAAACCTTGACGAATCGCTTAAGCTTGCGGCGCACGCCAATCAGCTTTCCCCCGACAACGCTGGCTATCTTGACACACTCGCAGAATGCCAGTTTCGCCTCGGCGACCGCTCGGGCGCCATCGCCACGGAAAAGCGCGCCATAGCGCTCATGCCTGATACGCCGTTCCTGCACGAGCAATTGGCCAGATTTCAAAAAGAGTAATGAGGGGGGGGTAGAGGGCCGCGGGCGGTCGGCCGTGAGCCGTATAGAGTCCGCTATGAAGACGCTGGCCATGCGCCCCGCAGCCTCAGAAATAGTCCCGGCAGAACGGCGCCGGACCGGCCGCCAATTCATCGAGCAATTCCAAAACTTTGGCGTCCGCGCATTCCAACAGACCAAGTTCGTTGGCTTCCGATGCGCGAAGATCTCCAGTCACAATCGAAGCCCAAGTGACATCGGTCATGGCAACCTCCGGCGCCTGGCCGCCAGCACTAAGAACGACAAGTTTTCCGCCATCAAATTCGACCGTGAACCGCGACGATGCGCCTTCAGACTCGCGAATGTTCAGCGACACCGTCCCGGTCGCCCGGCCCGTCAGATTCAACGATTCGAGCAGCTTGCGATGATCGAGCACGCGGGCCTGCATGCGCGTGTAGGGCCGCGCTTCGGCGATGGCGTGATTGACCGCCCGATGTGGAATCTGCGGCTCGCGGAGGAGCCGATTGAGCGATAGGTCAGCGGGCAGCGAAAGTTGTGCAGCACCGTATTGGTCGCGCAGCGAGCCCAGAAATACCAGTTGCCGCCGCAAATCTTCGAGCGTCAAATAATGAAGCTCGCTCACCTGCACCACATCCCGGCCGGCCTGATCGCGGGCGTTCTCAAACGCCAGCCAGGAGCGCACCTTCGATCCAGCGGCGGCCTTTGGGTCGGCGGCCTCTTCGACCACGACAAACCCAGAGTTCAGGCGGGCGATAAAGGACACCCAGGATTCAATTGGCCGCTCGATGTCGCATTGTCCTGCCTCGACTTCCCGCTGGCGCAACGCATGCATGTGCGGATAATCGGCCAGTTCCGCGAAGCGAAACGTCGAAGGATCGCCAACCGGCATGATCGAAAGCGGGACGGTCCAATCGCAGCGGCGCTCAGTCAGTCCATAGCCAAAATGCGCGTAGTAGCTGGCGCGAAATGGCATCAATGCGCTGACGACGTGGCCGCGCCTCCGAGCCTGCGCAAGCACCTCGGCCATCACCTGAGACGCCACGCCGCGCTCATCCGTCGCCCCGGCCGACCGGCGGCGCGCCACCTTCGTCGCCCCAACCCACGCAACGCCCTGGCATGATACAACACCACCGCGCAGCCACATTCGCATCGGTAGAGCAGTGGCCGTTCCAACAGCCCGCCCGTCATCCACCGCCAGCAGAAAATCGTCGCTGATCGCGCCACGCGATGGATCAACGCGGCCGCGGATCGACTCCAAATCCTTTTCACCCGCGCCATAGCATCGTAGTCGCACATCCGCGACCGCATCCGCCTCATCCAGCGATACCCAGCGAAACTCCAATGACATCCTGCGCGATTATCCCCGGCCACGGCGAATCGTCCATCTTAATGCTGGCGATTGCAGCCGCCGGCCTGCCCCGACCGATCAGAGCCCGCCCGCCCCTGCGCCGCGAAGTCGTTCGATCCACCTGCGCAGATCCGCCGGTGGCGGGCTGGAGAATTCGAGAGCGCGGCCGGTGCCTGGATGCGTAAACCGCAGATCGCTGGAATGCAGCGCCTGCCGCGGTGCATCGCTTTGGTCGATGACGCGCTCCGCGCCGACATGAGCGCGCAGATACTGTCGTTCGCCGCACACCATGTGCCCCGCCTCGGCGAGATGAATGCGAATCTGGTGAGTACGACCCGTTTCGAGACGGCATTGCACGATGGAGTAGGGATGGCCGGCCACCGATTGAAATTGTTCCAATGGCTTTACGTGGGTCACGGCCGGCTTTGCACCAACCAGGTCCGCGGCATCCAGGCCGTTGTTGACACTGCCGCGCAATCCATCGCCCCGGTCGCGGATCATGCTGCTGCGAAGGCACATCGGCGCGTAAATATGCCCGTGTACAACCGACCAGTAGGTTCGCTGAATGGCATGGCGCGCAAACAGCGCGATAAGCGCGTCACGCGAGCCGGGCGTCAGTGCGAACAGCATCAGGCCGGATGTATCGCGATCAAGCCGATGAACTCCTTGGATGCGCTGCGTTCGCCGCATCGGACGCCGGCGGGGTGCATTTTTCATTCCCCCGCCCTTTCTTTGACCCGGTTGATTGC
>JBBQCK010000425.1:0-3482 GCA_038318605.1 Tepidisphaerales bacterium
CGCCACGACACTGATCCGCCCCACGATCTGCGCCCGGCTTTGCCGCGGATAATTCACGCGCCAGATCGCACTGCGCAGTGTCACGATACCGCTTGCCAGCACGCGCGCGAGAATGATCAACCCCGCGAACATCCACCCGCCCACCACGCGATTCGGCGCAAACGCCGTCAGCGCCGCCGATGCGACCGTCACCACCACGCCCGCCTGCAACAGATTGACAAACGGGACCTTCCGCCGCCCCTCCGCCAACTCGGCCCACACCAGCGCCAGGATGTTTCCGAACATCGGCGCGGCTGTGATCACCGCGATCAAAAGATGCGAAGCCCCAAAATACTTGGCCGCCACAACCCCTGTAAACGCCCCTTCCGCCAGCGACGCCGCCAGCGGGTACGTCAGCGCGGACCGCATCTCATGCGTGTAGGTATGCCGCACCATGTACGGCTGGCGCCGCGCGTGAAACTTCGATAATGCAAACAGCATCAGACCAAAAAAGAACGGACCGGCCATCCCGATACGGGCGGCCGGTCCGTTGATTCCAAAAAAATCTAACCAATCACCGCACGTTCCACTTCGTCAACCGGCTCGGCGGATCGGCTAGGGTAATACTGTAAATGTCGTCGTTGAGCATCCTCAACTCATAGTCTGTGTTGCGCAGGATACGATTGGCCATCTCGCCATGTTCCTGCGTGCGCGGATAAACGATCGTCGCAAATCCGCCGCTGTACCCCGGCGTGGGAAGCGCGCATCCGCCCGACCAACCCGCCATACTCGCTGCCGCTACCGCCAGAAAAAGTTTCTTCATGGGCCACTTCCTGGTGAGGACTCAAAAGGTGCAAAATTGCCAACGCTGCTGTGCCGCGGAATGTACCACCCGGCTGGCCGGCAAGTCAAAAGCAATCCGCGCAAAGGCGATCGAACCGCGCTCACAATAGGCCGCCGCCCGCCAAGTTTCGTTATGACCGATCATCGGCAGCCAAGGCTGCAATCTATGGAATTTCGACCGCCGACGCCTTGCGAATGCGGACCGCCCCTGCCTGGCAGACCGGTTGTCGATCAAATTGGCCACTTCGAGGGAGTCGTCGGTCGCGTCACAGGCCCCCTTGCCCTTGCCTCTTTCACGCGGCGAACCGAAGTCCCGGCTCGCCAGGCCGCCACACCATGTGGACGGGTAGACCAGGGTGGATCAACGAAGCCTGCATGTGATCGACCCTCAGGACAAGAATTTTCGGCATCCGGTCAATGATCGGTGAATTTCAACCGCAATTCAGTTGAGGAAGCGATACGCGAGACAACGGCGATGGGGCAGTGGTTGGAACCGATTCTGGCTGGAGGTCGGGATAAATCGCCGCCAGCGCCGCCCGCCATTCTACATAAAAATAGGGCACGCCGAGCCGGTCGTGGGCGGTCCGAAGCCTGTCGTGCATCACCGCGTAAAGATCCTCCTGCCATTGTCGCGCCGTCGGATCGCAAAGTAGACGCGGCATCCAAACGGCCGACCGTCGCGCGCCGTGCATAACCCTTCGATCTGAAAAGGACATCCCCTGCCATCCCATGCACCGCCCGCCCGTCGCGTATCCTGCGGCATTTTTGCGACAAACGCCGCCAACTCGAGCGTCGTGACATAAAGCCGATGGCCATGCTCCTCGAACCGGCAGCATCTCCCGGAAGCATTGCAGATCGGCCGGCGCAATTGCGTTTCCGCCGCCAGGTGCCGGTATACCGCCTCCACCACATCCAGCGCCTCACGCCGGCCGGCGGCATCCGCCACTGCATTGTGCAACCCATCGATCGTCACTCGCATCATCCTACTTCAATACCCTCTTAAGTTCGCCGCCAACGCCTTTCTCCCTCGCCCGGCAATTTCGGGGGAGGGCAGTGGGGGGGGGGTTACGAAAGTAAATCTCGAACAAGCGCAGGCGCTCGGATAGGCAATGTCCAAAAAATGATGCTGAGGCAACCGCACAGTGCCAATCGATCCAATTTCCCCGTGCGTCAGCGGATTGGGCGAAAAATACCCCCCCCGCGGTAGCGGGAGAGGGAGTACAAACCGGGTCGACGAATGCGGCGCTCTGTTATTCAATCCAACGTCTAAACAACGCCCCCGCGCATTGTCCGAATCCGTCCCCTTCCTTAACATCCCCAATCGCACCATGAGCACCGCCACAACCAGCACGCCGACCGTCGATCTTGCCAAAGCCTACGACCCCGCCGAGGTCGAGGCCGATGCTTATCGAATATGGATCGATGAAAAATGCTTCCACGCTGAGCCGTCGCGCGGCGGCGAGCCTTACACCATTGTCATTCCGCCGCCCAACGTGACCGGCGCCCTGCATCTCGGCCACGCCATCGACAACACGCTTCAGGACATTCTCATCCGCCACCATCGCATGCGCGGCCGCAACACCCTCTGGATGCCCGGCATCGATCATGCCGGCATCGCCACGCAGGCGGTCGTGGAAAAACAGCTCAAGGAAAACGAGAACAAAACCCGCCACGACATCGGCCGCGACAAACTCGTCGAGCGCATCTGGGCATGGAAGGAACAGTACGGCAACCGCATTATTTCACAGCTTCAGCGCCTCGGCGCAAGCTGCGATTGGGATCGCGCCCGCTTTACACTCGACGATGTTTGCGCGCGCGCCGTGCGCGAAACATTCTTCAAACTCTTTCGCGACGGACTTGTCTATCGCGGCCAGCGCCTCGTTAACTGGGATACATTTCTCCAGACCGCCGTGTCCGACGACGAAATTTTCCACGAAAACGTCAAGGGCGGCTTCTGGACCTTCAAATATCCCATCAAAGGTTCCGCAGGCGAGTTCATCCGCTTCAGCACCACGCGCCCCGAAACCATGCTCGGCGACACCGCCGTCGCCGTGCATCCCGACGATCCGCGCTACAAGCACCTGATCGGCAAAATGGTCACCGCGCCGCTGGTTGGGCGCGATATTCCCATCATCGCCGACGCCCTGCTGGTCGATCCTGCGCTGGGCACCGGCGCGGTGAAGATCACCCCCGCCCACGATCCGAACGACTACGCCGCCTGGCAGCGGCAGAACGGCAAAATCGGCATCATCAACATCCTCAACCACGACGGAACGATCAACGCCAACTGCGGGGTGTTCGCGGGAATGGCGCGCAATGTCGCGCGAGAACGTGTGACCAACGAAATGGAAAAGCTGGGCCTCTTTGAAGGCCGCGAGGAGCGCGAAATCCCCCTCGCCCACAGCGATCGCTCGAAGACACCGATCGAACCCTACCTTTCCGATCAGTGGTTCGTGCAAATGGGCGACATCGACCGCACCGCCATCCCTGCAACGCCGCAAAGCGCCGCCGCCAATTTTGCCGGCCTTGCCGATTCGGCGATTGAGGCCGTCTCTTCCGGCAGGGTCAAATTCTTTCCCGAGCGTTACGCCAAGACCTATCTCGACTGGCTCTCGGAAAAACGAGATTGGTGCATCAGCCGCCAGTTGTGGTGGGGGCAT
>JBBQCK010000426.1:0-3472 GCA_038318605.1 Tepidisphaerales bacterium
CAGGCGGCATGGATCCCTGGTTGCCCGACGGAGCACCCGCCGTCGGCACAGAGACCGGTCCCGAAGACGGTAAGCCATGACGAGCCTGCTGCGTCCGCCGGAACAGGTTCATCAAGGAACCGGCCACCCCGCCCGCAGTAGCTGACGGAGCGGGCGTGTTCGTTTGGCGTGCCGATTGCGGCGCCTCCTGACGGCGCATGTCCGCAGATTCCCCGCCAACAAACATCTCGGCGTTGGCGCCCATGTCATCGCTCAATCCGGCAATCTGGGTGTCAGGCCAAACATCGTCCGACTGAATCGGGGCAGACTGCCGCTTGCTTGTTTCAGGCAGCAAATTGCCCAGTTCCAGATACAACGCATTCAATGGGTGAATCAGTGCTTCGCCCATTGTGGCGTAAATCACTTGCCGTACCTTCAAGGACAAGGGCACAGGCTCAAACTCACGCTGAACCGCATGTTCGATGACCGAAGGTGCGAAGGGATTGGTGCTGCGTTCGATGGGACGGCCGTACAGTTTTTCGAGACGCGGTTCGATATCGGCCAACTCTTCGCTGAACCGGTCCTCCAGTTTGTTAATTTCGGCCTTCAGGTTCAGCCAGTCTTCAAATTCATCGGTCTGAACAATGGACAACGCGGTTTCGTCTCGCGCCGGCTTGGCCTTCTTGCCGAGCTTTACAGCTTGCTGAAGTGATTCGAGAGCCTGGTTTTGCAGGCCTTGCTTGGCGGCCGTTTCTACCTGCTTGATCTGGTCGCTTGCAGCCATCAGATCATTGCGATCGGCAAAATTCGGCGACATCGCCGCGGCCGCCGCCAATTTGTCCCGAATCTGACTATAAAACTGGCTGATCGCCTCCTGCAGCGCCTGCAACAGCAAGGTTTTGCTGGTTTCCAGCAAACGTTCCCGATCCATGCCCTGATAGCGTTTTTCCACCATATGCTGGGTACGGATGGAGGCAGCAACCTTGTTGAGCATGCGGGTCGCTTCAAGCGGGGTGCCGACAAATGCGACGCCAACGCCTTGCGGGCTGCACCGGACCAGATTCGCCTTGAGATTGAAGGTCTGGCTGCTGATCAAGGTCGGCGGGACAAAGCTGATCTCAACCTCCGAACCCTCGTTCAGGTCATGGGAATTGGCGACATCGCCAAGCGGATGATCGAACGTGAGGAACAGCCCGCCCAGGCAAAAGTCATGGATTTCGCAAGCAAATTCTCGTCCCGAAGCCGTTCTCAGACTGGCAGCCTGTAACACGTCAAAACGCTTTTGCAGGCGTTTTTCCCGGGCGAGTGTTTCAATGACAGCAGGCATACATACCCAAATAAATAAATAGCTTCTTATATAGAGACCAACAACAGGCTTAACGGCAGTTTATTGCCGGTTATTTAGCCTGTCGGCAATTAGATACCTTTCACCTGCTTCAAGTGTAAAATTCCCTGATGAATCCACCACTTTTCTCACACCGCAAGCACTGGGCAGCCCGCCTTGGCACAGCGCCCTTTCTGCCGATGACGCGTACAGAAATGACTGCGCTCGGCTGGGATGCCTGCGACGTCATCCTGGTGACCGGTGACGCCTACATCGACCACCCCAGTTTCGGCATGGCGCTGGTCGGACGGCTGCTGGAAGCACAGGGCTACCGCGTCGGCATCATCAGCCAGCCGGACTGGCATTCGGCCGACCCGTTTCGGGTTCTGGGCCAGCCGACCCTGTATTTCGGCGTGACGGCGGGCAACATGGATTCGATGGTCAACCGCTACACCTCGGACCGCAAGATCCGCTCCGACGATGCCTATACGCCCTATGCCGCACCCAACAAGCGCCCTGATCGAGCCGTCACCGTGTATGCCCAGCGCTGCCGCGAGGCCTTTCCCGGCACGCCGGTGATCATCGGTTCGATTGAGGCATCGCTGCGCCGCATCGCGCATTACGACTACTGGTCGGACACCGTGCGGCGCTCGGTATTGCCAGACTCCAAGGCCGATCTGCTGATTTTCGGCAACGCCGAACGCGCGCTGCTCGATGTCACGTTTCGGTTGTCCAAAGGTGAAAATATCGCCGACATCCACGACGTGCGCGGCACCGCTTTCATGGTGGCGCGCGACTGGAAACCGCCCACGCCGGAGGCGGAAGTTGAAGGCGGCTCAAGCTGGATCGAAGTCATGTCGACCGAACTCGACACCCCCGGCGCCATCGATGCCCATGCCGACCCCTACGCCATGGCGGCGGATGGTCCCACCGCGCAAACGCCCGCAGACACCGCGCCCGTTCGACTCATCCCCAGGGCGGCGCGCCTGGCTGCCCGGCAGGGAGTGCGCGAACGTACCGTGGTCCGACTGCCCGATTACGACCAGGTGAAAAATAACCCGTCGTTCTATGCCCACGCCTCGCGCATCCTCCATCTCGAATCCAACCCCGGCAATGCGCGCGCGCTGCGACAGGCCCACGGCGAGCGTGACGTCTGGCTCAACCCGCCGCCGATCCCGCTGTCCACGCCCGACATGGACGCGGTGTACGACCTGCCCTACGCACGTGCGCCGCATCCGAGCTACGGCGACGCCAACATTCCGGCGTGGGAAATGATTCGCTTTTCGGTCAATATCATGCGCGGTTGCTTCGGCGGCTGCACCTTCTGTTCGATCACCGAGCACGAAGGTCGCGTCATCCAGAGCCGCTCGGAGGATTCGGTCATCAAGGAGATCGAGGCGATTCGCGACAAGACACCGGGCTTCACCGGCATCATTTCCGACCTCGGCGGGCCGACCGCCAACATGTACCGGATGGCGTGCAAGTCGGAAAAGATCGAGAAGGCCTGCCGCCGCCTGAGCTGCGTGTTCCCCGACATCTGCGACAACCTCAACACCGACCATACGCCACTGATCCACATGTATCGCCGCGCCCGCGCACTTCCTGGTGTGAAAAAAATCCTCATTAGTTCGGGGCTCAGATACGACCTGGCGGTGCGTTCTCCGGAATACGTCAAGGAACTGGTGCAGCACCACGTCGGAGGCTATCTGAAGATCGCCCCGGAGCACACCGAGGCTGGGCCCTTGTCGAAAATGATGAAGCCCGGCATGGGCGCCTACGATCGCTTCAAGGACATGTTCGAAGCCGCCTCGAAAGCCGTGGGCAAGAAGCAATACCTGATCCCTTACTTCATCGCGGCGCACCCCGGTACCACCGACGAGGACATGCTGAACCTGGCGCTGTGGCTAAAGAAAAACGACTTCCGGCTCGATCAGGTGCAAACCTTTTTGCCGACGCCAATGGCGATGGCAACCACCATGTATCACACTGAAAAAAACCCGCTGAAAAAAGTATTGGGCGGCAAAGCGGAATCAGTCCCGGTAGTTCGCCAGGGCCGCACGCGTCGCCTGCACAAGGCCTTTCTGCGTTATCACGATGCCGACAATTGGCCGCTGTTGCGTGAAGCGCTCAAAGACATGGGCCGGGAAGACCTTATTGGCAACGGCAAAA
>JBBQCK010000427.1:0-3466 GCA_038318605.1 Tepidisphaerales bacterium
GCGGCGTGACTTTCTGCCTTTTCGGCGATGGCGCAATCAATCAGGGGACGTTTAGCGAAGCACTGAATCTCGCATCGCTCTTGAAGGCGCCGGTGGTCTACGTCGTTGAGAACAACGGCGTGGCGATGGGCACGCAGGTCGAGCGCAGCAGCGCCGAGAAAGACCTCGCAAAGCGCGGCTGCGGTTTTGCCATGCCGGCGCGCCATGTCGATGGCAACGATGTCGATACCGTCATCGCCGAGTTTGGCCAGGCCGCCGACCGAGCCCGGCGCGGCGAAGGCCCGAGCTTTCTGGTGGCCAATACGTTTCGCTTCCGCGGTCATTCGATGAGCGATCCGCTCAAGTACCGCACGAGGGAAGAACAGGAAAAGGCTAAATTGCGCGATCCGATTCTGCTCTACAGCGACAAGCTGAAAGAGCGGGGCCTGGTGACCGACAAACAGGTCGAGCAGATGGAGGAGCAGATCGCCGAAGAGGTGGCCGAAGCTGTGCGGCAGGCGGACGCTGATCCGCATCCGCCGCTCGAAGCGCGATTCGATGATATTCTTGCCGAAAGCTATCCGTATCAGGGATGAGTTTTCCGCACTCGGCTCGTTGTGGCGCCGCCATGGTTTTTGGTGTGGCTGCGCCAGTCGGTGAATTTGCCGTTGCAACGCCCAACCGCCAGAAAAGATTATGCCCGTAATCCAGATGAGAGAAGCTCTCCGTGATGCCATGACGGAGGAGATGGACCGCGATCCCAATGTCTTTTTGATGGGGGAGGAAGTCGCGGAATACAACGGCGCGTACAAGGTGTCCGAAGGGATGCTTGCGCGCTATGGGCCGGAACGCATCATCGACACACCCATCAGTGAAGCTGCGTTTTCGGGCCTTGGCGTTGGCGCGGCGATGATGGGGCTTCGTCCGATCATCGAATACATGAGCTGGTCGTTCACCTGGGTCTGTATTGACCAACTTGTGAATAATGCCGCCAACGTACGCTACATGTCGGGCGGACAATACAAGATTCCCGTCGTCTTTCGCGGGGGCAACGGCATCGCCCACCAGCTTGGCGCGACGCACTCCCATCGAATGGAAGCGGTCTACGCCCGTATTCCCGGGCTGATCGTCGTCGCACCCAGCACGCCAGCTGAGGCAAAGGGACTCTTGAAGTCGAGCATTCGCTGTGATGATCCAGTGATCTTCCTCGAATCGGAAAAGATGCTCGCGGACAAGGGGGAGGTGCCGGGCGATGCCGATTTTACTCTGCCGCTGGGCGTGGCGAACATAGAGCGCCAGGGCAATGACGTGACGCTGCTTTCGTATGGCCGACCTTTGCAGCGCGTGGTGCGGGCGGCGGTTGATGCGCTGGTCAACGACCATGGCATTGATGTCGAATTGATCGACCTGCGCACGCTCAGGCCATTGGACGTCAAGACGATCATCGCCAGCATCCAAAAGACCAATCGCTGCGTAATCGTCGATGAGGACTGGGGCTATTGCGGGCTGGGATCCGGCATCATTCAGAAGCTGCAGAAGCCATGTTTTGATTTTCTGGACGCGCCGATCGAATACGTCCACAGCGATGAGATTCCCGTGCCATTCAATCATTTTCTCGAAGAGGCGATGATGCCAAGCGTCGATCGCATCGTCACAGCGGTGAAGGAAGTCTGTTACCGCTGAGAATTGCGAATCGGCCGGTCGCCGCCGCCTCACTTGCCACCCGGAGAACCCATGCCCGCCGAAATCACCATGCCGCAGCTTTCGGACACCATGACCGAAGGCACTCTCGTGAAGTGGCTGAAAAAAGAGGGGGACTCCGTCAAGGCGAACGAGGTTATTGTCGAAATTGAAACCGACAAAGCCACGATGGAGTACGAAGCGCCCGAAGCTGGCGTGATCGCGCTCATCGCGGCGAAGGCGGGCGAAAAAGTTGCCGTCGGTGGATTGATCGCTGTGATTGCCACAAAGGGGGAAGATGCTGCCGCAGTGAAAAAATTGACTGCATCTGTCGCCCTATCGAATTCATCGGCGGGAAAATCAGAGGCGTCTGGACCAAAATCAAAAGTTGCCCCAGTTTCGGCCGGCAGCGCGCGTGGCGAAAGCGATGCGTCGCAAGCGGTGACCGACGATTCGGGCGAATCTTCCAGCTATGAAGATGCAGCGTCGGGCGAAATGCACGAGCCTACGGGCGTAGCAGGACACGGCGCCACCCGCAGCGCGCCGCAGGCGGTGCCGCCGGTGCGGCACGGCGCTTCGGGCAACGGGGACACATCAGAGCGCGTTCGCGTTTCGCCTTTGGCGCGGCGGATCGCGGCCGAGAAAGGGATCGAATTATCCCGGTTGCGCGGCAGCGGACCCAATGGCCGGATCGTTCGCGACGATGTTTTGAAATACAAGGAACCTGCACCGATGGCGGCGGCGCGGGGCGGAGACAAGAAGCGGGCGCCTTTGGCGGTCCCGGCAATATCGCCAGGCGAAAAGCAGGTGGTGGCGATGACGAAGATGCGCACCGCCATCGCGGCCGCGCTGCAGCGATCAAAACAGCAGATTCCTCACTTTTATGAAACGATCCATATTGACGTTGAAGACGTGAGCACCCTGCGCCGCCATCTGAATATCAGTCTCGAACGCCTGGGCATGCGCCTGTCGGTTGCGGATTTCATCAATAAGGCGATAGCAATGTCGCTGATCGCCCACCCGGCGCTCAATGCCCGCTTTAACTCAGAAAAAGGGGAGGTAGTGCGGTATGGCGATGTGAACCTGGGCATGGCGGTCGCCATACCTGACGGCTTGATCGTTCCCGTTCTGCGCGGCGCGCAGGCAATGGGCCTGAAGGAATTGCGCACCCGCAGCCAGGATCTGATCGATCGCGCCCGTGCGCAGCGGCTGAAGAAGGACGAACAAACCGAAGGCACGTTTACCGTCAGCAGCCTGGGGACGTTTGGCATCAGTGAATTCAGCGCGATCATCAATCCACCGGAGGTGGGGATTCTGGCCATCGGAAGCGCCGAGCCGCGGGCCGTGGTGCGCAGTGGGCAGATTGTAGCCCGCACAATGTTGACGGCGACGCTATCGTGCGATCATCGCGTGGTTGACGGAGCAACGGCCGCGGAGTTCTTGCGCACGTTCAAGGGTGTGCTTGAAGAACCCGGAATGCTGCTGGATTGATGGTTAGTGATTGAGCGGCCGCCAGCGCAGTGGCGATTCAGTCGAACAGTCCGGCGATATCTTCGGCATGGCTCGGGGGCGCGTCGACGATTCTTCCAGACTACAATTCCCAGCGTTCATCGAAAGGAACACCGCAGCCATGTCCGTCGAGATCACGATGCCGCAGCTTTCGGACACCATGACCGAGGGGACGCTCATCAAGTGGACGAAAAAGGAGGGGGATACGGTTCGCGCCAACGACATCATCGCCGAAATTGAAACTGACAAAGCGACGATGGAATATGAAGCCCCCGAGCCTGGCATTATTGCGCTGCTG
>JBBQCK010000428.1:0-3463 GCA_038318605.1 Tepidisphaerales bacterium
GCTCATCATCATCGCCGACGACCGTAAGCCCGTCGCCCGCCTCGGGACGCGCGCGCCGCTGCCGGTTGAGGTGGTTCCATTCTGCCACATGGCGCATCTGTCGTTCTTCAATCGTCTCGGCGCCAAGCCGGTATTGCGCCAGGCGGACGCAAAGACATTCATCACCGACAACGGCAACGTGACGTACGACCTGCATTTTGAAAATGGAATAGCCGATCCGGCCGCGCTGCAGGAGGCTCTGCTTCATCGTGCGGGAATTGTTGATACGGGTCTGTTTCTGGAGATGGCCGACCTGGCTCTGATTGCTGGTGAAAATGGCATTCAGACGATGACGCGTGCTTCGACCCGCTGAGCAGCCGCCGGCAAACTCAAACACCGACCACAAGAGCGCTGTTTTTGCTGCCGAATGCGATGCAGTTGCACAGGGCGGTTTTGATTGTCGCGCGCCGCGCGGCATTGGGGACATAATCAAGATCGCATGCGGGATCAGGAGTCTCCAGGTTGATGGTGGGATGCAGCACGCCGTCGCGCATCATCAATAATGTCGCCGCCAGACCGGCCGCGCCGCATGCGCCTTGTGGATGTCCAATCATCGATTTGGTTGCGCTGGCCGGAATCCGATGCGCCTGCTCGCCGAAACAGCGATGGATGGCCAACGTCTCAAGGCGGTCGTTCAACTCCGTCCCGGTTCCGTGAAGGTTGATGTAGTCGATGTCGCCAACGCCCTCCCCCGCATCGGCCAGAGCGCCTTCCATCGCACGCACCGGCTCGGCGACATCGGGCGCGATCTGAACGCGGTGATACGCATCGCAGGTTGATGCATAGCCGAGAATCTCGCCAACAATGTGTGCGCCGCGGACAAGGGCACGGTCGCGGCGCTCGAGTATGAACATCCACGCCCCCTCGCCGAGTACAAAGCCGTCGCGGTCGATGCTGAACGGCCGGCTGGCGCGCGACGGCGGATTCCAGCGGCGCGTCGAAATAACCCGCATCTTCTCAAACGCCTGCAAAATGCCCGACGCGATTGGAGCATCGGCACCGCCGGCCAGCATGGTGCCGATTGCGCCCGCTCGAATGAGCATGGCTGCATATCCGATGGCGTCGGTGCTGCTCGTGCAGCCGGTCGAAATCACATGCGATGGCCCGCGAAGCTTCAGCGCGATCGAAAGCTCGCTTGACAGGTTTCCATGCGTGCCGGCTGTGATACTGTAAAGCGAGGATTTGCCCTGGGTAAACAGCGCCCGATATTGATCCTCAACAAACGCCAGCCCTCCGCCGCCCGTGCCAAGTGCCACACCGATTCCGCGCTGCGCTTCGAGATCCTGCTCGTCGATGCAAATGCCGGCCGACTTCATCGCCTCCAGACTTGCGGCCAGCGCCAGATGCACCATCCGCGGAACGCGCCTTGCCTCGGCAGGTGGCAGGATTGCATTCACGTCGAAATCGCACACGCGTCCGACTGCGCCAGTCTGCAACGGCAGCGACGCATCGGGTTCGTACGCGCACAGCCCGCTTTCGCCTGCGGCACACGCCGCCGCGTACGCATCCACGCCGATCGCATTTGGACTTACGACCCCCATCCCGGTAATGACGACGCGCTGCCGATCATCGCGATTCACTTGCACCTCGATTTTGCCGTGGCGGCTTGCGATCCCGCGACGCCGATTCGCTCCGATGCTATCATCCAGCGCATGTCATTCACCGCCGTGATCGTAGGCGCTTCGCTCGCGATGCTCTGCCTTGCTGCCCCGGCAGCCGCGCAGGACTGGCGCACTGAAGCAAACGCCCGCATCGAAAAAATCCGCAAATCCGATTTCAACATCCGTATCCTCAAGCCTGATGGAACACCCCTTGGCGACGCGCCAGTGGTCGTCCACCAGACGCGCGCCGCATTTCAATTCGGCACGGCAATCGGCGGCCACCCATGGAACCCCGCCAATGAAAGTGAGCGGCAATACAGCCAGTTCATCATCGACCACTTCAACACCATCACCCCTGAGCAGCAACTCAAGTGGGATTTTGTCGAGGCCACACAGGGCACCCGCGACTATTCTGTGGCCGACCATTACAGCAAATGGGCCTCCGAAAACGGCCTGGCGATGCGCGGCCACGCGCTGCTTTGGCAGAAGGCGCATCGCATTCCTCAATGGAACAAGCAGCTTACCCCCGAGGCACTGCGCGCCAGCCTCGATTCGTATATCGAGCAAACCGTCACGCATTTTCGCGGCAAGGTCTTTTGCTGGGACGTTTCGAACGAACTGTTGGATGCGAATTATTACTCAAAGCTGTTCGGCCCGGATTTCGATGCGTGGTGCTTCAAACGCACCCGGGAGCTCGATCCGAACGCCCAGCTATTTGTTAACGAATATGACGTGCTGCGATCGGCGGAAAAGCGGGCGCGATATATCGCATTGATCGAAGATCTGAGAAAACGCGGCGGCGGGCCGGATGCGATCGGCATTCAGGAACATCATTCGCACTATTTCGACCCGGAAGATCATCCAGCGCTCGATCACCAGCCATCCAGCGCGCCGGCCGCCACGCGCCCCGCCCCCGCGCGGCTCTATAAACCCCAGGAAATGGTCGATGCGCTGAACGACCTATCGACGCTCAAGTTACCAATCGTGCTGACCGAAATCACAAGCGACACGCCGGATGTGCATCACCGCGCTGAAACACTCGACATGGTCTTCCGCATCGGCTACTCACATCCAAACGTCCAAGGCGTCATTCTCTGGGGCTTTTGGGCCAACCGCCATTTTCGTGGTCCGCAGGCGGCGCTGGTTAATCGCGATTTTACACTCAACCCCGCCGGGCAGCGCATCTTCGACATGCTTCTGAAGGAATGGCGCACCAATCTCGACGCGGCGACCGATGGCGCCGGCCAAATCCAGTTCCGAGGTTTCCACGGGCGTTATGAGATCCGCTGCGGCGATCTCGTAGGAATGATCGACCTCGACGCGGCGCATACGCACGGCGATGTTCCCCTCCGGCTGAGCCCGGCCACCGCCCCGACTACAGCGGCTTCGCTGCCCACGTCCGATGATTCAACCACCTCGTCGGCAACGCGCCCGGCAAAGTAGATTACGATAGTTGGCGCTTTAAATGCGCCCGCGCCGGCCGGTGAGTTGCTTCTCCAGTGCCCGATCCAGCACTTCGCAGACGCGGTCGATCTGGCCGCTGGTCATGTTCTGATAGAACGGCAGCGCCAGCGTTCGGCTGGCAACGTATTCGCACACCGGAAAATCCCCCTCGCCGCATCCGGCCGCCTCGCGCATGTAGGGCTGCAGATGGATGGGTGGAAAATAGTTGTTGCAGCCGATCTGCTCGGCGCGCAGCTCGCGTATCACCTCGTCGCGATCCTCCGTCCCGAACAAATCATTCAGTCGTACGACAAACACGAACCAACTCATCGCGACCTCTTCGCTCATTGTCGGAAGGATGAGAAATCGGTTGGTCATCA
>JBBQCK010000429.1:0-3442 GCA_038318605.1 Tepidisphaerales bacterium
CGGCGGTCTGTGCGTAGATCTGACTGAGGGCATCCTTGCTCGCCGCTTCAATGTCGCGGACGGCTTTTTCGCGCGTCTCCTCGGCGTCCTGCTCGGCGCGCGTCTTGATCGAATCGGCAATGCGCTGCGCCTGAACGCGGGCTTCGTCGAGCATGGTCTGGACGGTTGCGCTGGCAGTTGCCAGTTGAGCGTTGTAATCCCTGAGCGTCGCCTCGGCGCGGGCGCGGGTTGCTTCTGCTTCCGCGATATCGCTGCGAATCTTGTCTTCGCGGGCCTTCAAGCCTTTGAGAATTGGCTTCCAGGCAAACCTGCCGAGCACAACAACCAACGCCAGAAACACGATGAGTGTCGTCAGCGCGGTAATGAAGCCTTCATTGGTGCCGCGCAGGAGTTCGGCTTTTACGCCGGCGTCATGGGCTTCTTCGGCGGCGCAGGCGAGTGTCGCGATCGAACCTGCCGCGAACATCGCTGCGAATTTAATTAACCTGGAGGTCATAAAAGCATCCCCAATGGCCGAGGTGGCCTGTTAGGAAAGCCCTGCCCGCGAATTTCCTCGCGGGCAGGGCAAATAGTTGGATGTCTATTTGAAGGAAACCAGCAGGCAGAGGACGACGGCAAAAAGCGTGACGCCTTCGATCAGGGCGGCGGAGATGATCATCGCTGTGGAGATCTGTCCGCCCGCCTCGGGCTGCCGGGCGATCGCTTCGACGGCCGAGCCGCCGATCTGACCGATACCACGGCCGGCGCCGATGATCGCCAGACCAGCGCCAATGCAGGCGCCCATGATCATGATGCCGCGGCCGCTGAAGCTGTTGGAAAGGCTGTCGGGCCCCTCTGCTAAGGCAAACACCGGCATGACTAGAACGGCAAACGCAACGAGAGCAAGAAGACGCTTCATGGAAACTCCTGAGAGTAGCGCCGGCTTGACGAGACAGCCAGCGAATTTCGCAAACACTGTGTAAATCGGCCGGCTCTCGCCACCGGTCCGTTGCGATGTGTTCGGGCAGGACTCAGCGAATTTTCGATCAGGCGGCGTTCGTCTCCGGGAGGGGAACTGGGCGATCCCGCCGGCCTGTTCGATTTGGTCGCTGACGCCGGCATGCCGGACATCATCGCAAAAAAGTTACTCCAAAATTTCAGCCATGGGCCGCCGATGCACGACGGGCCGCCACGCGATCCTCGTGGCTGGGTGTTTCAATTTCCTCTTCGCCGTGATGGTTTTCCGGATGATCGTGATGAGATGCCATCTGGCCGATAAACAGCGTGGTGAGGAAGGCGAACAGGTAAGCCTGCAGGACCGCTACGAAAATTTCCAGCACCATGATCGCGATCGCCCCAAGCACCGAGGGGATACCGATCAAGACGCCGCCGAATTTGCCCAGGGCAGACGTCGCAATGGCGACGAAGCTGATAATGACCGCAAGCAGAATGTGGCCGGCGGTCATGTTTGCTGCCAGTCGAACGGCCAATGAAAACGGCTTGACGCACATTCCAAGAAACTCGACCGGTATCATCAGAGGAGCCAGGTAAGGAGGCGCGCTGCCCAAAAAGTGATGCGCCCAGCCCTTAAGGCCCAGATTGCGGATGCCGGTTGCCTGAATGACAACAAAACTGATCATCGCCAGCGTGGCCGTTACCCAGAAGTTGCTGGTGGCGGTGCCGAAAATCCCGTGGCCATGATGACCCAACCCGAAAAGGTGCCCGGTGATCAGATCGAGTGGCAGGAGGCCCAAAATATTGCAGATCAGGATGTAAAAAAAGAGCGTCCAGATGTAACCGATATAGTCATCGGTGCGGTGGCCCAGCACCGGCTTGACGACGTCCTGTCGAATGTAGACAAGCATCGCCTCGAGAAAATTATGCGTCCCAGTGGGTACTTCGTTGCTGTGGCGATAGCGGCGTGTGATGGCGGGAAAAACCAGTAGCATCACAGCAGCGGCGGTGAGCAGCATGACCATGTGGTTGGTCAGCAGCCACCATCCACCGGCCTGGAAGATCGGCCAGTCCACGACGTGGTCAAGTGGATTCGATTCGGCGATGTAGGCGGGAAGTAGATGCATACCAAAAACTCGCAGGCATTGATTCCGTGGAACAGTTCCTCAGGCGGCCGGGCTGATTCGAAAATCGCCCGGCATCAACTTTCGGCGGGCAGGCCCCGCGACAGCGTCCATGCTTCCACCGCAAGTGTTCCAAGGTAGTAGGGGACAAGCATGGCGATTGTCGGTACAGCCGGGTAGTGCCCTGCAAGGATTGCTATGAGCACCGCGCCAATCGAGACCAGCATTCTTACCGCGATCGCGGCCAGAAAGCCGGACATCAGACCCGAATATCCGTTGCGCAAGCCAATCACCAGCGGGATGAGTGACGCGCCCGCCGCCAATAGGCCGGCGACGGTGGCCGCGGTCCAGCCGCGCCACCAGTCAACCCGCGCGACAAGCGCCATGACCAAAGCCGTTGCCGCGGCGGTTGTTAGAAACGCCATTGCAACATTGACGCGCACCGTTCGCGTGGCTCGTCGAATGTCAAAGGCGGATTCTGTCTGCACTACAATTGTCATCACAGCATCACTGAACAGCGTCACCGATCGGAACAAAGAGGCGGACTCAACGTCGACTTCCGAACGACTTCCTGGCCGCCAGCATTAGCAGGCGCAGGCCTGCAAAAAAGCCGATTGCGCCGCCGACAATCATCAACCACGGGCGCCAGCCGAGCATGCGGTCGATCCACCAGCCCAAAGCGCCGGGAAGCAGGATCGCTGCAAGAAATTCAAAGCCCAGGCCGGTCATGCCGATCCAGGCGGCCGACGCCGGCGAGGCGTCACGATGGGATTGCGGGGACTGCGGAGGCTCCGCCTGCGAGGGCGGTCGGTCCTCGGGCATGAATTGTGCCTCTTCCCGAATCAGAAATCGCGATGCATCGCATCGGCAAAACACTCCGTGCAATTTTGCACGAATTGATGTCAAAATATACGGAGAAGGTGGATTGAATCAAGCGACGGAAATCCGAAAAGTCGAAACCTATCGGCTCGCGGCGTTGTCCTGTCCGAGTTCGGTGTCGTCTGTGGTGGCTTGGCGCAAACCACCTCCGAAGGTGGGGCTCTGTTGCTCGATCGGTTTATCCCCGACGGCTTTCGCCCGGCGATCGTCGCTTGAGGGGACTGTACCAGGCTCGTGCAGCCCTGACTGAGACTGTGAACTGCGGCGGGGTTTACCTTGCGATTGTGTCTGAGATGATGGTGTGGGGCGCATGAAAATCAGGTCGCAAACGGCGCACCATGAATTGCCCGATGGTGCATTCTAAAATACTGCGTCGCTTGCAGGCGTCGGTCGTTCCGCGCTCCGGGTAGGCTGGCGTGGTTGCTTGTAAAGTTCTCATGAGCGACAGCCACATCGGCAAACTTTTTTTCCAGCGCGGTCCGGAAAAAATCGCCGGGCCGTTTGTT
>JBBQCK010000430.1:0-3429 GCA_038318605.1 Tepidisphaerales bacterium
TCGGCATCGACACGGTTGAAACACCCGCCGGCCGGCGCGACAACGTTCTTGGCGGGTCGGCCATTTATTTTTCTTATGCCGCATCATTTTTTACGTCGGTTCGACTTGTCGGCGTGGTTGGCACCGATCATCCGCCGGAACTGAAAACCATCTTTGAAGGCCGGAGTGTGGACACCTCAGGTCTGGAAATCCGCCCGTCGAGCCGCACATTTCGATGGAACGGCTCTTATGTGAAGGATCTGAACGAGGCGGTCACGGTGAAGGTCGATCTCAACGTACTGGCTGAGCAGGCGCCGACCATTCCCGACGCATTTTGCGACAGCAGGTATATTTTCCTTGCCAATACGCATCCGTCGCTTCAGCAGCAGATGCTGGGCGCAATCAAATCACCGAAGCTGGTTATCGCGGATTCGATGAATCTTTGGATTCAGACCGAGCGCGCCGAACTTTCAAAGCTCCTGAAGCGCATTGACGGATTCGTGCTCAATGATGGAGAGGCGCGGCTGCTGACCGAAGAACGCAACATCATCGCGGCCGCGCGCGCAGTACTTAAAATGGGGCCAAAATTCGTCGTCGTAAAAAAAGGAGAGCATGGCTGCGTGTTGGTGACGCAGCGAGACACGTTTGTTCTGCCGGCATTCCCGGCCGAAAAAGTCATCGACCCGACCGGCGCAGGTGACAGCTTCGCGGGAGGCATGATGGGCTATCTCGCCACGCAGGGAACGCTGTCGTCGGCGACGTTGAAGCGCGCGCTGGCTTTTGGAACCGTGGTTGCCAGCTTCACGATCGGCGATTTCTCGCTCGGCGGTCTGCAGGCTATCGGTCGCGAGGCAATCGACGATCGTTACGAATCCTACCGCCATGCGATGAGCTTTTAATCGGTGACGGCTTGTGGCGAAGTGTCGATGCAACCTTGATACTGCCGATAATTTTCGCAGAATCGGAGGTTTGCTCAATGGTGATGCGATTGGTCAAGGACGATGCCATGCGGAAAGATGATCTGTTGGAACCTGTCGAGGAAGCGCGGGAGGATGCGCCGCGAATAGAGCCGCGCGACGGCCCGGTTGAAATTGCATCTGATGAAGGCGACGACGTAGAAAGCGGTCCTTCGCTGGTCGAGGATTCGATCCACCTTCCGGTGATCGAGGCGCTTCTATTTTCGACGCACCATCCGCTGACGGCCGGTCGCATCGCGGAGGTCCTGGATGTCGAATCGACCAAGCCGGTCCGGCGCGCCATCAAGGATTTGAATACTCAGTACGAAGAAGCGGGGCGATGTTTCCGTGTCGAGCAGGTGGCCGGGGGGTATCAGTTGTTGACGCTTCCAGAATATGGTGACGTTCTGAAGCGCATGCATCAGAAGGAAGCCGACGCCAAACTGACCAAGGCGGCGCTGGAAACGTTGGCGATCATCGCATACAAGCAGCCGATTCTTCGCGCGGAGATCGAGGCGATCCGCGGCGTCGCCTGCGGCGAGACGATTCGTTCGCTCATGGAGAAGCATCTCGTGAAAATTGCCGGCCGCGCCGAGGAGCCCGGCCGGCCGATCCTGTACGGAACGACGCGCCGATTCCTTGAGGTGTTTGGTCTGAACTCGCTCAAGGAGCTTCCGCAACAGGAAGCGGAGCTTAAACCCGTTCCCCGCGTGGTGGATGCCGGGTCGGAACAGGATCGATTGGCCGAAACGCCGCCCACCGCAGAATAGACGCGCGACGTTTGCGGCATCGCGCGTTTGCGATTGCCGCATTTGCCGCCGCCGCATTTTCCAGTGTGAAAGCCCGCAACTCATGGCCGCCTCGACCCAAGTCATCACGCGCTTTGCACCTTCGCCCACTGGCTACCTCCATGTCGGTGGCGCGCGGACTGCGCTTTTTTCCTGGTTGATGGCCCGCCACGCCGGCGGGAACTTTCTTCTGCGCATCGAAGACACCGACATCGCCCGCTCGACCGCCGAGGCGTGCCGACAGCTCATTGAAGATCTCAAATGGCTCGGCCTGCAATGGGACAACACGCAGCTCGTGTATCAGTCAAAACGGCAGGAGATCTACAACGCCATCATCGCCGACTTGATCGGGCGCGATCTAGCATATGAGGCGTGGGAAACGAGCGAGGAACTGGTCGTGATGCGCGGGTTGGCGGAGAAAAAGAAGCAGCCATTTTTATACCGCCGTCGATCCTATAGCGCCGATCAGGTTCAGCAGTTCAAGGCTCAGGGCCGCCGCCCCGCGATTCGATTTGCGATGCCGGTCAAGGAGTACCGCTTTGGCGACGTTGTGCTCGACAAGGAGCTTGTTCTCGGCCCGGCCGAGGCGCAGGACTTTGTCATCCGTAAGGCGGATGGCATGCCGACCTATCATTTTGCAGTCGTGGTCGATGACTCGGAGATGAATATCTCGCACGTTCTGCGCGGGCAGGAGCACCTCAAAAACACCTTCAATCACATTGCGGTTCAGGAGGCGCTGGGGTACCGGCGCCCGATTTATGGGCATTTGCCGATCATCATGAATCGCGATGGCTCGAAGATGGGCAAGCGCGATCGCGACAAGCATGTGCGGCGGCGCGCGCACGAGTACATCAAGGCGCACAAGAGCGACGCGGCGGCCGTGGCGTTGGCCGCGGGCATCGACGCGGGCCAATTCGCGGCGTGGATCAGCGACGACAAGAAGCAACTCGATCTGGGCGACCAGGCGGCAGTAATGCGGGCGATCAGGGTTGACGCGCGCGAACTGCCGGAAATTCTGGTGCATGATTTTCGGCGAAATGGATACTTGCCCGATGTACTGCTGAATTTTTTGGCGCTGGTTGGCTGGAGCCCCGGCGGCGATCGCGAGCATCTGACGTGCGCCGAGATGGTTGATCTTTTTTCGATCGAAGGGATTGGTAAATCCAACGCTCAGTTCGATCGTGAGAAGCTGGTTTCGTTCAATACGGATGCATTGGCTCGCGGTTACGATGAAGGCGTTGAGTCGAATCTTCTACCTGCTTTGCGCGACTATCTGGCGGCCAATCCCGCTTCGCCGCTGAATGACGTCGCCGACTCCGATCTGGTCCGGTTGCTGAGCATGAAAAAGGGTATCCGCACGCTGGCCGAGATCGATCAGTTGGGGCGATTTTTCTTCGTTGAAGACGAAGCAATCGTGTACCAGCCGGAGGCAATTGAAAAGGTGTTGCGAAAATCAGAACAGCAGGGGGCAAATGTACTTCTGGACTTGCTGAAAGTGTTGGAGGCGCTGACGGAATGGACTTCGACGACGATCGAGATCGCGATGAACGACTATTGCCAGCAGAAGACGTTTGGCCTGGGGAAAGTCGCCCAGCCGCTTCGTGTGGCAATATGTGGCGGAACGGTCAGCCCGCCAATCTTTGAGAGCCTGGAATTTCTCGGCCGGGCTCGCACGCTTATTCGTATCCGCCGCTGCCTGGAGATCG
>JBBQCK010000431.1:0-3422 GCA_038318605.1 Tepidisphaerales bacterium
GGCCAGCCCGACGCCCAGCCCATAACCGATCAGGCCGACCAGAAGCGATTGCAGCAGGATCATTTTCAGCAGCATGCGGTTTCCCGCGCCCATTGCTTTGAGCGCGCCGAACTGGCGAATGTTGTCGAGCGTGAAGTTATAAAACGTCTGTCCGGCGATGGCGGTGCCGACGATGAACCCCAGGCCGATGGCGATGCCGAAGTTGATCGGGATGCCGGTGTTCTTCATGAAGTACATCCAGGTCTTCGTCCTGAAGTCCGCTCCGGTCAGGGCGAGCATGCCGGTGGCATTTTTGATGCGATCGCAAAGTGCCTTTGGATCCTGACCGGGCTTGGCCTTGACCAATACAAAACTGAGCAGCTTGCGCTCGCGCGGGGCGAACGACGTGGCTCGGGCATAGGTCGTGTAGATGACCGGCTGCGATTGAAAAGTCTTGGAGACGGTGCATAGGCCGACAACGGTGGCGCGGTGGTCATTGAGTTCGAGGGTGTCGCCGACGCGCAGCGGAATGGGTTCGGCCTTGAGGTCGGGCCGGCCATCCGGGCCGAGCGGGCGCTTGGCTAGTTTTCCCTTTGCCCCATCCGCATCGACAATTACGCCTTCGCTGCGGCGCAGATCGGCGAGTCGTCCTTCGACCATGCGCGACGGCCCGCCGATAAGTGTCTGATCATCCACACCAAAGACATTGCAAGTTTGAAACGCGCCATCGTCGAGCCGTACTTTGAGCAGCCCTTTGTAAAGTGGCACGGCCCACTCGACGCCTTCAACCCCTTTCACGCGATAGAGCACGGTATCTTGAAGCGGCTTGATGTCGTCGATGAACTGTACTTTGTCATCCATGACCCAGATGTCGGGTTGGTTGGTGTCGGTGATGGCGTTGTAGGTGCGCGTCATCAGGCCGATGAAAATGGCCGCCTGCTGTGTGATCAGCAGCGAAGCAAACGTCAGCCCCATGATGATGCCGAGATATTTGGCACGATCGCCCACGAGCATTTTGATGGCGACGTAGTTCATCGGAGCGTCTCCGTGGCGTCTGGCACACGTCGGTGGGTGTCGGCGAGGCAATGAAGGGCTGCCAGCGAAAAATCGGCAATGTGACTCGCGATGCGTTCGATGTCGTCGGGCCTGACGCTGAAGTCGGGCTGGAGCCGCACGATGACCGCGCGTGAGTGATGATAGAACACGCACTGGGCCACCACGCTGCGGGCGGCAAGCCGGACGATCTCGTGTGGCGCGTCGCCGCCAATGATCTCGCGAATGATCGCGGCCAGCGCTTCGAAATTAGGGCGAATGGTGCGCTCGACAAGTTCGTCCAGCGCATCGGTAGGCTCGGTCATCTCACGGGCAACCAGTTTTCCAAACCAGGCCGGTTTGCCGGCATCAAGTACCTGGGAGACGAAAGAGTGGATGAATCTGCGCAGCCGTACACCGGCGGCGCGCGGAGGATCGGCCGGGTCCGGTCCCATGAAGCGTATGGCCTGTGACGCGGCGTAGTGAAGGACGGCGCCATAGAGGCGCTGTTTATCGCCGAAGTGATAGTTTACGGCGGCCACGTTCGCGCCGGCGCGGGCGACAATCTCCCGCACCGTGGCGTTTCGGTAGCCCTGTTCGGCAAACACCTCGCCGGCCGCTTCAAGAAGCCGCTGGCGAGTCGGGTCGGAGGATGATTCGGTGCCGTCTGCCATGGTAGAACAATCGTTTCAAACACATCATTGAAACAGTTGTATCGAAAGTCAAGGGCTTGGAGCAGGCGTTAGGGCTGCTGCGCGCAATACGCCGAAGAGCGATGGCGAATTGCTGGCCGGCACCTTTTGGCTATCCAGCTTGGCGTCGGCCGGCCGATGGGTATTATCGCGCCCCGCAGGACGGTTCGGCGACGAGGTGAATATGGGAATGATGACAGTGGAAGTCTGGGATGCGACTGGGAACAAGCGGCAGGCGGTGGAGATGCCGGACGATGCGCCCGTGAATCGCCTGCTGGCGGTGCTGCTCGAGAAGATGAACTTTCCGCAGTACGCGCCTGATGGCCAGCCGCTGAGTTACAAGCTACATCATCGCGCCAGCGGGAAGCAATTGCTGGAATCGCAGACGCTTTCGGCGGTTGGGGTTCGAGAAGGGGATGTCCTTCGACTTCAGCCGGAAATCACGGCCGGGTGAACATGGCTGATGCGCCGCTGCATATTTCCGCCGGGGACGTTTCGGCGGATACCGACGACCGGTTTCACCGGTTTCGACTTATTCGATGGTGGGATCAGGCGCGTCTGGCGTCGTCGCGGGTGCTGTTAATCGGGGCGGGTGCGCTTGGGAATGAAATCGCCAAAAATCTGGCACTGCTGGGATTTGGGCATTTGCTGATTGCCGACCTCGATCGAATTGAGAACTCAAATCTTTCCCGGTCAGTGCTCTATCGCGAATCGGACAACGGAAAGTTCAAGTCGGAGGTTGCAGCGCGGGCGGCGAAGGATATCTATCCGGCCATGCGAGTGCATCACTTTGTCGGCAATGTGGTGCACGATCTTGGGCTGGGGGCATTTCGCTGGGCGGATGTGGTGATTGGAGGGCTGGACAATCGCGAGGCGCGGCTGGCAATCAATCGCAATTGCTGGAGGGTTGGCAAGCCCTGGATCGACGGGGCGATCGAGCAGATTCAGGGCATTGCCCGGGTGTTCGTGCCGGCGAGCGATGATGCGCCCTGCTATGAATGCACCATGTCCGAGGCGGACTGGAAGCTGCTGCAAATGCGTCGAAGCTGCAATCTGCTGACCCGCCAGCAAATGACGGAGGGGCGAACGCCGACCACGCCAACAGTCAGTTCGATCATCGCGGGCGTGCAATGTCAGGAGGCAGTGAAGTTACTGCATGGCCTGCCAACGCTGGCGGGCAAAGGCTGGGTTTTCGATGGCCTGGGAACGGAGGCGTATCAGATAGAATATCAGCGCAAGCCCGATTGCTATAGCCATGACCGGCTTGACGAAATCATCACTTTGCCGGCAAAGGCGGCCGATATTACCGGACGTGAACTACTCGATGAGGCGAAGCGCCGGCTTGGACCCAGTACAACGCTCGAATTGGCGCGCGATGTACTTGAAAAGCTCGTCTGTCCGAATTGCCGTCACGAGGAGGTGGTTTATCAATCCATGGGCCGAATTTCGGCGTCGGCGGCGGCTTGTCCGGCATGCGGCGCGGGCCGCGACGCCGTCACATTCTACAAGTTATCGCCCGATCTGCCGATGCTGGATATGACGCCTGCGCAGTTTGGAACGCCGCCGTTCGATATTTTGATCGCCCGCGGTGGTGGTCGATCGATCGGACTCGAGCTTGGCGGCGACGCACCCGACGTGATTGGCGCGGCTTATGAGCCGGCCGGCGGGCAAGAGGATCTGGAATGGCAGTGAACCCGAGCGAATCTGATTCCACGGACG
>JBBQCK010000432.1:0-3414 GCA_038318605.1 Tepidisphaerales bacterium
GGCTTTTCCTCGATGAACTTTCGGCCGCCAGCCGCAATTAATTTTCACGTGCCATGTCTGATGCAATCCTTCCACCGCCGCTTGGGGTCGGCCTTGTGCTGCATCCCAACTTGGAATATCTCGCGCAGTGCGATGCACTGATTCATAGCGAGGTCGATTTCTTCGAGGTATCACCTGAAACATGCTGGCAGACGAACCACGCCACCGGCCTGCCACAGGCAAGTCCGTGGCTGGCGCGCTTTGTAGATCTAAAGAATAAAACCCGCCGCCCGATCGTCGGGCATGGACTCTGCCTCTCGCCCGGCACGGCCGACGATTCCGACCGCGAGCGCCGTCGCTTGGCCGCCTGGGTCGAATGCATTCGCCAGGACAATGCGCAGCTCGAATATCTCTGGTACACCGAACACCTGGGCTGGGCGACGGATGGGGCAATCGTTCCCGACCTTCCCCTGCCCCTGCCGCCGACCGATGAATCGGTACAAACGGTCTGCCGTCGTTTGGGAATGCTCAAGTCTGTTCTACCGCTGGTTGGTTTTGAAAATCAGGTCAGCTATTTCAATTTCGGCGACGCCCGCGATCAGCCGGCGTTCTGGAATCGCATGACGCACGAGGGGAATCTCTGGCTGTTGCTCGATCTGCACAATGCCTACACTGAATGCCAGAACGCGGGCGCCGATCTGGATGAATATCTCGACGCGATCGACCTTGATCGCGTCATTGAAATGCACCTGTCCGGCGGCTCTGAATCGGATCCCGGCTGGCTGGCTTCTGGCGCAACGATGCGGCTCGATTCGCACGATGCGCCTGTCCCTGAGGTCGTATGGCGCGCATACGAACGTCTACGTCCGCGATGCAAGAATTTACGCGGCGTGGTCGTTGAACGCCTCGATGGAACGATGAGCGACGACGACGTGTCGCCCTATCGCGACGAATTGCGCCGCGCGCGGGAGATCTTTTTCAAAGCCTGACATGCTTGCCGACCTGCAACGCATCCTGTCGGCCGCACTCTACTCCGAAGATCCATGCGCCGTGCTTCGCAGTGCGGCCGCCGACCCGCATCTATCGGCTGAGGATCGCGCCTACCTGACCGCCATGTCCGCCGATGGCGTCCGCATCGCCAGTCTACTGGTCAAAAAGCTGCGTTTTCAGCGCATAACCGGCGGCGACGCCGGCGCCAAAGCACTTTTCGACTCCGACCCAGCCGCCTTCGTCCTCCTTTTTCGTCAATATGCCGCCGACATCCCGGCTTCCGAGATGTTTCCCGACGCTGAGGGCCGCCGCTTCCGCAAGTGGCTGAACGACACGGGACGACATCATGCCTGCTGATTTTCGCCAGAACTTTATAGGACTTTCTACCGTAATGTTCCTCACCGTCCGGCGCTAATCTCGAATTGGCATGGCGCGGGCGATGGAGCCTCTGGAATTTTCTGCCCCTACATCATTACAATGGGCGAACTTTGCAGGTCAGGAGGCCGGTCCGGAAAAGGGATCGGCAGTAATACATGTCGCATCGTATAATCGAGTTGGCGTCGTTGGAACGGCGGCTGCTCATGTGCTTTGAGCATGACGGTCTCGGCGGAATGCTTTCGCCGGCTCTGTCACCTCTAGGCGATACGTCGCCAACCGCTATCCAAGCCAATGGCGTGATCGGTCTGGCCGCGGCGCAAGGCGGCAGATATGCGCTTACGGCGTTGCCGAAGCTCAGCAGCAATTCATCCGCCAGCGCGAAACTGTTCCTCGATTTCGACGGCGCCGCCGACAGCCACAACACCTCCGCTTACGACACGGACGGCGACGCCTCGACATTCACCGACGCCGAGCTTGCCAACATCACGGAAATTTTTTCCCGCGTCGCCGAAAAATATTCCCCATTCAATCTCAATGTGACAACGGTTGATCCCGGCGTCTACGCCGATCATCAGGCCTTGCGCGTGGTCGTGGGCGGCAACGGTGCCTGGACCGGCGGATCGCACGGCGGTTATGCGTACGTCAACGCGTTTACCGATCCCTACATCGCCAACACCGTCTGGGTCTTCTCCGACAACATGGCCAACGGCCAGCCGCGATACACCGCCGAGGGCATCGCCCACGAAGCCGGCCACGGCTTTGGACTCGAACATCAGGCCGTCTATTCCGGCACGCAACTGGTGGATGAATACAATCAGGGGGATTCTCAGCGGGCGCCAATTATGGGCGTCAGCTATTACGCCGGCCGCGGCCTCTGGTGGCGGGGCCAATCGTCCGCCTCCCCATACACGACTCAGGATGACATGGCGACCATCGCCCGCAGCGCCAACGGCTTTGGCTATCGCGCTGACGATTATGGCGATTCGATCAACGCCGCCGCCGCCCTGACAGTCTCCGGCTCGCAGATCAGTGGCGCCGGCATCATTGGGTCAACCAGCGATATCGACGCCTTTAGTTTTACGGCCGGCGCCGGTCCGGCGTCATTTGTGATTGCCCCCGCAGGCGTGGGCGGGATGCTTGATTCGCGCGTTGAGCTGCGCGACGCCTCGGGCAATCTGCTGCGGTCGGTCGATGCGGGCGTCGGCGCCGAATCAATTTCAATCAACCTTGCGGCCGGTTCCTATCGGCTGCTCATCGCCAGCCACGGCAACTATGGCGACGTCGGCCAGTACACGATTACCGGCAGCGTGGCGGCCGTTCCCCAGCCACCGGCCCGCCAGCCGTGGGGCGGCTCAGCAGCGGGGGTCGATCAATATATTCAGGCGGAAAACTTCGACGATGGCCCGGCCGGCATAACTTATTTCGACCTCACCTCAACCAACGAGGGCAGGCAATATCGCACGAACACCGCCGTCGATATCGAGCGCACCGCCGACACGGGCGGCGGCTATAACGTCGGCTGGACGCGCGCCAAAGAATGGCTCGAATACACCGTCGATGTGCCGGCCGCGGGAAATTACACACTGCAATTGCGAGTTGCCTCGCCGGCAACGGGCTCGAGTTTCCATGTCGAGTTTAGCGGTGCCAATCGCACCGGCTTGATCGCCATGCCCAAAACCGGCACCTGGCAGACATGGACGACCATCTCGCGCTCCGTGAGCCTGACGGCCGGCCGGCAGATCATGCGCGTAGCATGGGACGTCGTCGGCTCGGCCGGCACCGTCGGTAATTTGAATTGGCTGCGCCTCGTCAGCCCGCCCCCTGCTCAGCCCGCGCGATCGACCTTCAGCGCGTCGCCGATTGCAATGCCCGGCATTGTGCAGGCTGAGGATTTCGACAACGGCGGCCAGGGCGTCGCCTTCAACGATCTGACCGCAAACAACCAGGGCGGCAAGTACCGCTCAACCGGCGTGGACATCGAAGATGCCATTGATTCAGGCGGCGGGTTTTCAGTCGGATACATCAAGGCCGGCGAATGGCTGGAATACACGGTGAATGTTTTGTCTG